>JAENVX010000233.1 GCA_016650355.1 Bacteroidia bacterium
AGCCGAGTTGATCATCGCCAACATGGAACTTGCCTTTCAAAATGAAGAAAAGGAAAAGCGGGCAGCAGAACTGATAATTGCCAATCAAGAGTTGGTGTTTCAAAACGGAGAAAAGGAAAAACGGGCCGGAGAATTAAGCATCGCGAATGTGGAACTTGCCTTTCAAAATAATGAAAAGGAAAAACGTGCTGCCGAATTAATCATTGCAAACCAAGAGCTTGTCTTTCAAAATGAAGAGAAAGAAAAGCGCGCGGCTGAATTAATTATTGCTAATAAGGAATTGGTGGCCTTCACCTACATCTCCAGCCATGATTTACAGGAACCGATGCGCAAAATACAAACCTTTGCCGGTCGTCTTTTGGAAACAGAACAGCAAAACTTATCCGAAACCGGTAAAGATTATTTTCAGCGCATGCAAGCCGCTGCGAAAAGAATGCAGCAACTGCTGAAAGATTTACTTGCTTTTTCGCGTGTGAACAGCGGGGAACTAAAATTTGAAATGACCGACCTGAAAATCCTTATTGAAGAAGTAAAAAATGATTTCAAAGAAGTCACGGAAGCTGTTAGTTGCACGTTTGAAATCAACCAGATAGGTAAGGCCAACATTGTTCCCATTCAATTTCGACAGCTTATTCAAAACCTAGTAGGCAATGCGTTAAAATTCTCGAAATCAAATAAGCCACCTCACATTGTTGTCAGTAGCAAAATAGCGCGCGGTAGTGAATTGTATAAAGAGAAAATGATATCCGCACCACAACTCAGAAGACTATCGCCAGATAGGAGCTATTGCCACATCACATTCTCGGATAATGGCATTGGCTTTGAACCCGAATTTAAGGAGCAGATTTTTGAAGTGTTTCAGCGGCTTCACAGCAAAAAGGACTATGAAGGTACGGGCATCGGACTTGCCATCGTGAAGAAAATTGTAGAGAACCATAATGGTATCATCACCGCTACAAGCGAACTGGGCAAAGGAGCAACCTTTGACATTTACATTCCGAATTAGGACTTCGACAAGCTCAGTCTCGACAAGATCAATTCAGGGTTTGCCATTCGGAATACGGATCGTAAACGTTGTTCCCTTTCCTACCTCCGACTGCACCTTAATGGTTCCCCCCAGGTTTTCCACTGCGCTTTTAACAATGAACAAACCCAGGCCCGATCCTTCATGATCATGATTGACCGTGAAAAATTTATTAAATATTTTTTCTACCATCTCTTCCTCAATGCCAATTCCGTTGTCCTTAAAAAGGATATGAGCACCCTGTTCGTCAAACGTGATGTGCAGGTACACGGACGAAAGTTTTGTTTCATCCCTGTACATGATCGCATTCGACAATAAATTATTGAAGATACTTTTGAGCGGTTGTTCCAGCGAAAAAAAAATCTCCCGCTGATCAACCACAAGTTCGATTCGCACAAATCGCTGAATGGCTATGAAGCGAATAGCTTGGATGGCTTCCTCGGCAATCCTTTTAAAATCAACCGGAAGAGAGACGCTTTCTACATGGCGATTCTTCAACGAGTGAATGGTTTGACCAATGGATTGGTTCACCTTCTCAATACTTTGCTCTATCAGGTTAAGGTAGTTATCAATATTTTGTTTCTCCGTATCATTCCTCATGATATCGATCAGGGTCTTTATGGACATCAAGGGTGCTAGCAAATCATGCGCTGCGTTGTAAAAGAATATATCGGGATCGGGCAGCCTTGTGCTCACTCCCGGCATTTGGTTTTTGTACATCTTATTCTCTATTTAAAACAATCTCATCCTCACCAACACACTAGTCAATCCAAAAAACCAGCTACTCCAATGAACAGGTTTTTAAGAAGTCCCTTCATTGGAAAGACTATCTTTTCTTCTTCTTGGTTACATGTATCAACAGGCCCGCTACTGCCATAACTCCACCCACTATAGGAGACCAGTAGATAGGTGTCTTTTCGTCCCTGCTGATTTGAATTTCTCCGATATCAACCACGTTCCTGAGGGTGACCAGATTAAAACCGATAAACAGCGTCATGATAAGTCCGATGGCCAATAAAGCTATTCCAGGATTTTTCATGTATTTATATTTATCTAATCCACGACAGGCAATTAGCCAGCCACTTCCTTGATCATCACTTTACATCCGTTTTGGTTGTCTGTGAATGTGATCTTCAGGCAGCTTGTAGCGCACCGTCTCCATGCTGGGGATAATCCTCCACAATAGATTTTCTTAAACAGCTTCGCAAGCACCACTTTCACTTCATCCCCATTGGCACGATAATTAAGATAATGATCATAACCAGGAGAATAATTTCTATGGAAGAAGATAAAAATAGTAGTGAAAAATGGATGGACAACATCACTGAACTTGTTGACTCCTACCGCAACCTTATTTCCATGCGGGTGGTGGAGCATACATCCTTGGGAATTTCCTTAAGCATCATCGGGGTATTGTCGATGATCATGGCTGTGTTTGTGTTGCTGTATGCTGGAATCGGGTTGGCCTGGTGGCTTGGCGAATATTTGCAAAATATGAAAGCCGGCTTCTTTCTAGTGAGTGGATTTTATGTTGCGCTTTTTGTTATCCTCCTGCTGACTGCCCAGGGAATATGGATACCC
>JAENVX010000234.1 GCA_016650355.1 Bacteroidia bacterium
ACCTAAAACAGAATACGATTGGCAGGCAGGAATATTTTAGTAATTATCTTTGGGAGCAAATACAAATGCTGCCGTCAAAGCATCGTGAGCACCTCGTGATTTCTTCAGGAATGACCTCTTCAAATATCGGGTTATGTGAGTTGGAATATGCTGATTTGCCTTTTCACAGTGTTGGTGACAGCCTCGTTTGGAAATATATTACCCAAAGTGGACATAACAGTATTTTGCTTATTTCTGGAGTAAAAAGTGAATCGGGAATGATGCGGGGCGAAGAGGTACAAGCAATAGGTCTCGGGGAATACATTAGCCCATTTGGTAAGGGGATATTAATATTGCCGGGCACGCATAGTAAACATATAGGATATAACAAGGATGTATTTCATTCTTTGAAAACCTATATGACAGGTGAGTTTTTTGATGTGCTTATCACGCATAGCATTCTCTCAAGCTCAGTAAAAAGTGGCCCATGGAATTCAGAGGCAGAATTGGTTTTTGAGGCAGGGGTGCGAGTTGCCTTGAAAGAGGGACTTACTTCCAATTTGTTTTCTGTGCGAGCCAGAGATTTGATCATGAATCATAGTAAAGAGGACAACTATTTCTACTTGAGTGGTTTGTTGATTGGGGAGGAACTTTCTTATTTGAAAAATTCTGAGGAGATGATATTTCTTGCGGCACCTGACCCCGTATTCAATCTTTATCAGAAAGCGCTTAAGTCAATCGTACCCAAGGAGCTACTTGTATTCTTTGACGGGAGAATACTTGAAGACGCTCTTTTAAAAGGACAACGCAAATTATTAGAACTTCATGAAAAACAAATCGATGTTTTGGAATCGTTTCGATAGGGCTCCGATAGTGGGAATCATAAGAGGAGTGTCAATCGAGACAGTTCGGAGAATTACTGAGTCATACTTGAATGCAGGTTTCTACACATTAGAAATAACTATGAACACCGGGGGAGCGGTCGAAATAATTTCTGCCCTTCGAAAAGAATTTCCGGAGCTAAGCGTTGGTGCAGGCACAGTTTGCAATATGACCGACCTTAAAAAAGCAATAGATGCAGGTTCTCAGTTTATTGTTGCACCTATTTTGGACGAAGAAGTTGTTGGCAGTTGTGTAGCTCAAAATATTCCTATTTTTCCCGGAGCCTATTCGCCAACAGAAATCTATAAAGCCTGGACGCTCGGTGCTTCTGCAGTCAAAATATTTCCAGCTACTCAATTGGGAACCCAATTCATCAAAGACATTTTAGCTCCCCTGAATCAAATAAAATTGCTTCCTACCGGTGGTATCACGATCAGCAATATTAAATCATTTTTCCACGCTGGTGCATACGGAGTTGGTATGGGAAGTTCGCTACTTGACGCACAATTGATTAAAGAAGAAAACTTTTACGGACTAAAGGATCACTTTACTAAAATCAAAAATGAAATTTTGGAGTTTATAGAGATCTGATTTTTTAACTAGTATCACCAATTAATCAATTTTCAGTGATGTTCAATTTGCCAAATAAAAATTTGCCCTAGAATTATAACTTTTAATCATGAATATAAAAAAATCTTTTTGGATTGTTGGTTTTATTTCGATTGTGTCTTTATCTAACTGCAATGAAAAACAAAAGGATACCAGTACTGGCAAGAGTTCAACTCCCAACATCCTTGTGATCTATGCGGATGATCTTGGCTATGGAGACGTAGGCGCCTATGGCTCCACCAAGCTCAGGACTCCTAATATTGATGGGCTTGCAAACGGTGGAGTGCTGTTTAAAAATGGATATGCAACATCAGCTACATGTACACCAAGCCGATACGCATTGCTGACAGGTATCTATCCATGGCGTAATGAGAATGCAAGAATTTTACCTGGTGATGCTCCGTTGCTGATAGACACTGCACAGATCACCATTCCTAAAATGCTTAGAGCCAAAGGATACTCCACAGCTGTCATTGGCAAGTGGCACCTCGGGCTTGGCAATGGTAATGTAAATTGGAATGAGCCAATTTCACCCGGTCCAAATGAAGTAGGTTTTAACTATTCCTTCATAATGGCGGCCACACAAGATCGCGTACCTACAGTGTATATTGAAAATGACAAAGTCGTTGGACTTGATCCATCAGATCCGATTGAGGTGAATTACAAAAAAAACTTTGAGGGAGAACCAACAGGTTTAGATAATACTGAGTTATTAAAAATGAAATGGCATCATGGTCACAATAATAGTATTATCAATGGTATTCCGCGGATTGGTTTTATGAAGGGTGGCGCGTCTGCTAAGTGGGTCGATGAAGATATGGCCGATACATTCTTAGCCCGAGCACAACAATATATTCGGGAACATAAACAAGAACCATTTTTCCTCTATTATGCTTTGCAGCAACCACATGTGCCACGCACGCCTCATTCTCGATTTGTTGGCGCATCTGGATTAGGCCCACGTGGAGATGCGATTGTTGAAGCTGATTGGTGTGTTGGCCAAATACTCAAAACACTCGAGGAGTCAGGATTATTGGAGAACACATTGATCGTTTTTTCAAGTGATAATGGTCCAGTGTTGAACGATGGTTATTTTGATGATGCCGTTGAAGAACTTAATGGGCACACACCTTCGGGATCATTTAGAGGAGGTAAGTATAGTTTGTTTG
>JAENVX010000235.1 GCA_016650355.1 Bacteroidia bacterium
CTGAGGCCGGAGGTGGCCGCACTGGAATTGCCGGGCGTAGCGGTGATGGGGCCGGTGATCGATCCGGTGGTATTGGTGCTCGAGGCCGCGGAGAAAGCCAGGTTGGCCGCAGTCTTGTCCACATCCTCAGTTGAATCAAGAATAACCGAATTGACTCCAGTCTTTTCCGTGAATACTGATTTACCAGGTAATGCTTCCAGATAATTTCCAAAAGTTGAATTACCTGTGAAGTCAATTATTTTAATGTCTGGATGCTCTGCCAATTCTTTGGCTATCATCTTATCGTATGTATCAACTGCCAATTGGCAAATAGTTGGATCCAGATTATTCTCTACCAATACTTTTTGAATTTCAGCAACAACGATTGCCATCGGAAGAATTGCCCCCGGATGAGGCTTTACGATAACTGAGTTTCCTGTAATCAAGCTCCCGTAAATTCCGGTAACTGAATTCCACGTAGGAAATGTTGAACATCCTATCACAAGCGAAATCCCTTTAGGGGTAGCTCTCCATTCTTTGTTAAGTTGGATATTAAATTTACCCGTGGGTTTGTCCCACAAAACTTTTTCAGGATATCGATTAAGCTCTTCAACCCCAGCGGCAATAGCTTCCAAAGCCCTATCTGCAGCATGTGGTCCTGAGGCCTGAAATGCCATCATATACCCTTGCCCGGTAGTGTGCATAGTGGCATAGGCTATTTCAAAAAATCTTCCTTTCATCCGATCCAGCGATTCCATTAATATACCTGCGCGATCCTTTGCATTTACTTTACGCCATTGATGAAAGGCTTTCTTCGAGCGATCTACTAAAGTTGTCGTTGAAAATGTGGGATAGGAAATATTAAGCAGGTCTTGTAAATAGGGAGACTCTTCCTGACCTATCCAGCCATCAGGATCCGTTTGCTTAAGCTCTTCGAACTTCTTTCCCAACATCATCTTGAATTTTGCTTGTCCTTCGGCATCAGCCGTTTCTCCATAAACAGTAGGAGAAGGGTTTTCAGGAAAGGCAGCATAAAAAGTACGTGCGTGTAAAGCTTCTATCGCACTTGATATAATGGGCTTATGTTTTTCGTAAAGTGTCATTGTGCCATTTCTTTTCAAAACTATTTAGCTCCAAAAACCCTTTTTAATAAATCGGATGTTCTGGCCAATGGATCTTGTCTGATATTCTTTTCTTCTTTGGCGATCATCACAAACAACCCTTGAATAGCCAAATCTGTAGCGTACTCATTCAAGTCGGGATTTACTTTTTCAACCAATGGGATTTTGTTGTAGGTACCAACAAGGTCGCTGTAATATTTAGTTGCGCTTACTGTGTTGAGGGAATTTTGAATGACAGGTTTAAATTTCTCCTTTAGCTGAGTAGATGTTGTCCTTTGCAAGAATTGAGTTGCCGCATCAGGTTGACCTTTCAAAATAGCAAAAGCATCATCAATCGTCATTTGTTTTATTGCAGCAATAAAAATCGGCTTGGCCTCTTTCGCTGCATTTTCCGCTCCACGATTTAAAGTCATTATAAATTTATCAACATCATTGCCCAAGCCAATTTGTCTCAATCGGTCTTCAACCTTCTTTACTTCAGGCGGGAATGGAATTTTGATTTCAGGGTTCTTAAAATAGCCATCTAATTTAGAAGTTTGATCAGAACCCTTGCTTATCCCATTTATTAAGGCTTCCTTCAGTCCTTCGCCAACTTCCGCAGAAGTCAAGGGTTTTTCTCCTGCTATTGATTTGCTTGCACCCGAGATCGCTTGGTTAATCTGCGCACTGGTACAGGCTCCTAAGATTAAGGCTAGAAATATAATTAGTCTCATTTGATTTTAAATTTATCCACAAGGTAGGAAAAAAGTAATCAGACTAAATGAGTTTTTAGAGACCGTAATTATTATCACTGATAAAGACTCGTTAAAACTGAATTTGGAGGGTGCCAATATGCAGGGTAGATTTGAGGCTAATTCTATTGAATGAAAAAAGTACTGGCCGAACTGCTTACCATTGGAGATGAAATCCTTTATGGACAGATTGTAGATACCAACTCACAATGGATGAGTGTTGAGCTAAACAAGGTTGGCATCAGCGTCATCCGCAAAACCACTGTAGGTGATGTAGCGTCTGAAATCCTTACTGCCTTCGAGGAAGCAGAAAAAAGAGCCGATATTATTTTAATTACAGGAGGTCTTGGCCCCACCAATGACGATCTTACAAAACCACTCCTCGCGAAATATTTTAACTGTGAATTAAAAATCAATGAGGAGGCATTGCAAGAGGTAACTGAGTTCTTTAGAAGCCGTGGAAGGGAGTTATTGGAAGTAAATCGTCAACAGGCAGCATTGCCAACTGCATGTGAAAAGATTAACAATCCGAATGGTACCGCTCCAGGGATGTGGTTTGAAAAAGGAGAGAAAGTGTTTATGTCAATGCCGGGTGTTCCACACGAAATGAAAACCATGATGTCCGATAGCGTTATTCCTAAATTATTGCAGACATTCAAAACGCCCGTTATCTATCACAAAGTGATTCGCACAATTGGATTAGGAGAATCATTCTTAGCCGAAAAAATTTCAGATTGGGAGAACGCTTTACCTAATCACATAAAGCTTGCCTATCTGCCAAGCCTCGGTGAAGTTAAACTTAGACTCACCTCATTCGGAGATTCATTGGAAAATTTACAAGCTGAAGTTAACGACTTAACCGAAAAATTAAATCCACGAATTGGGCAGTATATTTTTGGCTATGGAGATGATCCTATTGAAGTAATGATTGGCAACACGTTGCGTGAAAAAAAACTTACATTGTCCATAGCCGAAAGTTGCACGGGGGGTTATCTCTCACACTTAATTACCAGCGTGCCTGGGAGCTCAGATTACTTCCTTGGAAGCATGATTCCTTATTCTTACGAAATAAAAATGCGCCAGTTGGGGGTGAAGCCAGAAACATTGGAAAAATATGGAGCAGTAAGTGAACCAACCATTAGCGAAATGGCGAGCGTAGTACGTGCACGTTTCAATGCCGACATTGGTGTTGCAACCAGCGGCATAGCAGGACCTGGTGGAGCAACACCCGATAAGCCCGTTGGAACTGTATGGATAGCGTACTCGGATAAATATCAAACGGTAACAAAAAAACTTCAACTCTCCAAGGATAGGATGATTAACATCCGTATGGCTTCGGTCGCAGTATTAAATTTAATAAGATTGAGTTTGCCAAAATAGCAATACTTTAAACCTTATAGTACGAACCAATTCGTTATCGAATTGTCAAGCAGATAACAACTTGGCATGGGCAGTCGCCAGTCGTGCAACTGGCACTCTTGGTCCTGAACATGAAACATAATTCAAACCAATTTCATGACAGAACATAATAGATTCCGGATGACCACCGTGCTCCCCACAAATTCCTACTTTGAGGTCCTTATGATTCTTACGACCATCTTCGACAGTCATTCTCATCAACTTGCCCATCCCCTTCCGATCAAGCACTTCAAATGGATTGTCCTTCAAAATACTTTGTGAAATATAAAATGGCAAAAACTTATTCTCTGCATCTTCCCGTGAGAAAGAAAAAGAAGCCTGAGTCAAATCATTTGTTCCAAAGGAGAAAAACTCAGCAACACCAGCCAACTCTTCAGCTTGTAAGCAAGCTCGAACCACTTCAATCATCGTTCCGAATTTAAAATTCAGTTTTACCCCGCTGGCTTTTTCGACTGACATACTGATTTCATCCACAAAAACCTTTACTCCAATCAATTCCTCGGCTGTACATACTTGAGGAACCATAATTTCTGGTCGCACATCAATGCCAACTTTTTGACAATCCGCAGTTGCTTCTAAAAGAGCCTGAATCTGCATCTTATATATCTCAGGAAATGTGAGGCCGAGGCGTACACCACGATGACCAAGCATTGGATTTACCTCATGCAACTCGCGCACTTTCTTAAGCATCTGTTCCTTCTTCTCAATGGCTTTCCCTACTAGTTCTACACCCATCAAATTAAAGGGAGCTTGTGAGTTTGCCGCCATGTTCACATCGGCATTCAGTAACCTCAGACTTCCAAATAAATTAGCTACTCCACTTACAGTGCCTTGTAGTTGGGTTAAATGTTCCAACTCATCTCGCAAGACTTCCTCAGATGGAAGAAATTCATGGATTGGTGGATCAAGCAATCGAACAGTTACAGGACGAGGCGCCATTGCTGTTAGTATTTCTTTAAAATCCTGACGTTGCATTTCTTTCAGTCGCAACAAGGCAGAATCACGCTCTTCCTTGGTGGCAGCTAAAATCATTTCAACTACCACAGGTAAACGGTCTACATCATTGAACATTCTTTCTGTACGACACAACCCAATGCCCATTGCTCCATACTCCAAAGCCTTCTTAGCGGAATTAGGAGTGTCTGCATTGGCAAATACTTTTAGTGTGGAGAGTTCATCAGCCCAATTCAAAAGCACTTTCAACTCACTGGAGAACGTTGGCTCTACAGTTGGGATAATTCCCTGATAAACAAATCCAGTTCCACCATCGATAGTAATGTAATCACCCTCATGCAAGGTCTTGTCACCCACCTTGGCTATGCGCAATTTTGTATCAACGTGAATGCCTTCGGCACCGGCAACACAGGGTTTACCCATACCTCGGGCAACTACCGCAGCATGCGAAGTTTTTCCACCGCGACTAGTTAGAATACCTTGAGCAGCAAAGAATCCATGTATATCTTCTGGCTTTGTCTCCTCGCGAACCAGTATAACTTTTTCTCCTCCTTTGCCCAACAATTCTGCCCGATCCGCATCAAACACCATATGCCCTGATGCTGCACCTGGCGAAGCCGGAAGACCTTGTGCAATCGGAGAAAATTTATGCAAAGCATCTAAGCGTGGATGAAGCAGTTGTTCCAGCATTTCGGGTTTAATACGCAGCAGTGCTTGCTCTCTGGTAATCAATTTTTCTTTCGTCATTTCAACAGAAGTGCGCACCATTGCAGTGGTATTCATTTTACCATTGCGGGTTTGCAAACAAAATAAAACTCCCTTCTCAATGGTGTATTCAAAATCTTGCACTTCCTTATAATGGGTCTCCAATTTGACACGCAACTCTTCAAGCTGTTTGTAAAGACCAGGCATCTCTTGAGCTAACTCACTTACCGGTTTTGGTGTGCGAATACCTGCCACCACATCTTCACCTTGTGCGTTAGTAAGGTATTCTCCGTACATAACATTTTCTCCAGTACCTGGGTCTCGAGTAAAACCTACGCCTGTAGCACAATCATTACCCATGTTGCCAAACACCATCGTAACAACATTTACCGCTGTGCCGCTAGCCATGTCAGGTGTGATCTTAAATTCTCTGCGGTAGTCTATGGCTCGTTTACCCATCCATGAATTGAAAACTGCCTTAATGGCAATTTCCAATTGTTCAAATACATCTTCCGGAAAAGGCTTGCCTGTGTGTTCTTTAACGACTGAAAGGAAACGTTCACTAATATCATTCAAATCGGCCGTACTTAAACCAATATCTACTTTTACGCCAGCTCGTTTTTTTACTTCCTCGAAATGAACATCAAACTTCTCATCCGGAACACCGAGCGCTACTTTGCCAAAAAGCTGAATGAATCTGCGATAGGCATCATATCCGAATCTCTCGTTATTGGTTTGCTTGATTAAGCCCTTAAGGGTTTTAGAATTTAATCCAAGGTTTAGGACTGTATCCATCATTCCGGGCATTGACATGGCAGAGCCAGACCGCACGGAAACGAGAAGTGGATTTCCGGCATCACCAAATTTCTTTCCTGTTGCCTTTTCGAGAGCAGTCATGTTCTCTCTTACCTGATCCATAACTCCAAGTGGTAATTTCTTATTCGGTTCAGCCAAATAGGTCAAGCAAGTTTGAGTAGTTACTACAAACCCGGGAGGAACATTAAGTCCAATCTGAGTCATCTCGCACAGGTTGGCACCTTTACCTCCAAGCAATTGTTTATTTTTTCCATCCCCATCATGAAAAGAATAAACATACTTATTGTTTTTCGATCCGATGGTTTTTTTTGCCGTTGGCTTTTCAAGTATTTCGGTATTCATGGCTGACTATTTTGATGTATGCGAATGTCCAATCAATAACGTGCTTTATAAATGACTTATATCAGAAATAAAAAGGATAGAAATCAGAATAATTAATTTGTGAATCGAGCCTCATCTTCAGAATCTATCAAATTCAAAATTTTATTTCTAATTGAGAGGAATTCAGCAAAGAGAATTGGGCTATTTATTTCGAATGTTGAATGAAAAAGTGGCTATTCGAATCCTGCCAAAAATGCTAACTTGCACTCCCGAAACAAACAATTTGAATCATGGCGCTGGTAGAATTGATTATGCCCAAAATGGGTGAAAGTATAACAGAGGCCACGATTCTTTCTTGGCTAAAAAAGCCAGGCGATAATATCGAAGCTGATGAATCCGTGCTGGAAGTAGCCACGGATAAAGTCGACACGGAAGTCCCCTCTACGCACGGTGGGGTCCTGAAAGAAATCTTAGCCAAACAAGGTGAAGTTGTTAAAGTTGGAAAAGCCATTGCGATTATTACTATAGATGAAACAGAAATAGAAACACCTGTTATTAAAACTATAGAAACTAAACCTGCGGCTACTTCGAAAGTTGAAGCAAAAGCTGCTACACCTATTGTTGCGGCAAATGGCGCTGATCATATCTCCACATCGGATTTTAAATCATCTACAAGGTTCTATTCACCACTCGTTAAAAATATTGCGAAAGAAGAAAGTATTGGGGTATCAGAATTAGAAAGCATTTCAGGATCGGGGGCAGAAGGAAGAGTCACCAAAAAAGATATTTTGTCTTACGTTCAAAACAGGAAACTGGGGCATACCATTTCTGTTGGGCAACAGCGAAGCAATGTGGCTTCTTTGGTTCCCGCATCTATTAGTGCCGGTGATGAAATCCTTCAGATGGATCGCATGCGCAAAATGATTGCCGATCGGATGGTGGATTCAAGAAGGATTTCTGCCCATGTAACATCTTTTGTAGAAGCCGATGTTACCAACATCGTATTCTGGCGTAATAAAGTAAAAGGCGAATTTTATAAACGCGAAAATGACGGACTAACATTCACTCCTATTTTCATGGAAGCTGTTGTGCTCGCTATTAAGGATTTCCCAATGATCAACATTCAGGTGGATGGTGATAGAATCATTAAAAAGAAAGACATCAATGTTGGCATGGCCGTAGCGTTGCCGTCAGGGAATCTTATTGTACCTGTCATAAAAAAAGCAGATCAATACAACTTAGCTGGATTAGCTAAAGCAGTGAATGACTTAGTTAAACGCTCCCGTGAAAACAAACTTAAACCAGATGACCTGGCAGGCGGAACGTACACAATCTCCAACGTGGGTACGTTCGGTAATGTAATGGGAACACCCATTATTATGCAGCCTCAAGTAGGAATATTAGCCATCGGTGCAATTCAGAAAAAACCAGCTGTTATTGAAACTCCCCAAGGCGATGCAATTGCCATCCGACACAAAATGTTCCTCTCTCATTCATACGACCACCGGGTGGTTGATGGCGCTCTGGGAGGAAGTTTCGTCAGACGCGTTGCCGATTATTTGGAGAAGTTTGATATCGAAAGGACCATCTAGAAGTACTCTTATTTTTTAAGCAAAATCATATCTAATGAAATTCGGAACCAAAGCTGTTCATGCTGGCGTTGAGCCAGATCCATCTACAGGAGCAATAATGACTCCCATTTATCAGACTTCCACCTACGTGCAGGAATCTCCCGCCAAACACAAAGGCTACGCTTACGCACGCGGGGCAAACCCAACGCGTAATTCATTACAAAAAAGTATTGCCGTGTTGGAAAATGGCAAGCATGGAATATGTTTTTCATCGGGCATGGGTGCCACTGATGCTGTAATTAAACTTCTAAGTCCCGGTGATGAAGTGATAACCAGTAATGATTTGTATGGTGGCTCCTATCGGATGTTTAAAAAAATATATGAAAAATTTGGAATCAAATTCCATTTCATTGACTTATCAAAGTCAGCAAACATTTCCCCTTACGTAAATTCTAAAACAAAACTGATGTGGATTGAAACGCCTTCAAATCCACTTATGAATATTATTGACATTAAGGCATGCGTGGATCTTGCGAAAACTAAAAACATTCTCGTAGCTGTTGATAACACATTTGCCTCTCCCTACCTGCAAAATCCGCTAGATATGGGAGCAGATATAGTTATGCATTCAGTCACCAAATACCTTGGTGGTCACTCAGATGTTATCATGGGAGCTTTGGTGACTAACGATGATAAACTTCACCAAGAACTAGCCTTCATTGCTAATTCATGTGGTGCAGTTCCTGGCCCCCAAGATTCATTTCTTGTTTTGAGAGGAATAAAAACACTTCATCTCCGGATGGAACGTCATTGCAGCAACGGAAAAAAAATTGCACAATATCTAAAAGGTCATCCTAAAGTGGGAAAGGTTTATTGGCCGGGGTTTCCAGATCATCCCAATCATGATATTGCTAAGAAGCAAATGCGTGATTTTGGAGGCATGCTTTCCTTCACATTATCAAATGATAGCCTTAAGATGGCTACCAAATTCATGGAGTCTGTGGAACTTTTCTCACTGGCAGAATCGCTTGGGGGTGTGGAGTCGTTGATCAATCATCCGGCATCCATGACACACGCGAGTATTCCTAAAGATGAACGGATCAAAAATGGATTAAGTGATTCTTTAATTCGGCTAAGCATCGGTGTTGAAGATGTAGAAGATCTTATTGCTGACTTAGATCAGGCACTTACGAAGGTATAAACTGACCCACTCAAAGAAATCAATTTTGAACTGTGGGTTAACTGCTGCTCATCTTTCTACATTATCGACTATTCCTCTATAAAATTTAAATCCCTACCAAAGGTTTCGTCAATTGCTCTCAGTGCAATTATTGCGATAACTATAGTTATGACACCAACCACCAAAGCTCCGTTTAAGATACCGAATTGATCTCTACACTCTTTAAATAAATAGGTAATAGGAACCACCGTGCCGCGAATGATATTTGGCACAGTGGTTGTAACAGTGGATCGTAAATTTGTTCCAAACTGCTCTGCAGCGATGGTCACAAATAAAGCCCAGTACCCAATGCTTACGCCCATCAAAAAACAGGTTACATAAAAAAAAGTTGGCGTTTTCACGGGCATGTACAAGTAGAGCACAAAAAAAGCAAGCGTCAACATAATGTATATTAGCACCACTCTCTTTCTCGATCGCATTGCCTGACTTATAAATCCACTTAACATATCACCAACAGCCAATCCAATATAACTGTACATAATTGCATCTCCTGCTGCCACTCCTTCGCTAATATTCAGTGCACTAGCAAACTCGGGTGAGAAGGTGACAAGAATACCAATCACAAACCAAATGGGCAAGCCGATAAAAATACATCCCATGAATTTTTTAAATCGATCATAATTGTTAAACAATTGAAGGAAATTTCCACGCTCAACATGCTTATCCGTTTGTTTTAGTTTTAGAAAAATGCCCGATTCAAAAACACTTACCCGTGCTATGAGTAACAATAAGCCTAAACCACCACCAATAAAATAAGCTATCTGCCAATCAAATTGCTTTGCTATGAAATTTGCAAATACAGCACCCATCAAACCAACACTTGCAACTAATGTCGTTCCATACCCTCTTAGCCTTGTTGGTAACGATTCTGCTACCAGAGTAATCCCCGCTCCTAGTTCACCAGCCAAACCAATACCAGCTATAAATCTAAGTGCCGCATATTGATTAACAGAAGTAACGAAACCGTTCGCAGCATTCGCCAACGAATACAAAAGAATTGAACCGAATAATACTGACAATCTACCACGCTTGTCTCCCATGATACCCCAGATAAAACCTCCAATCAAAAGACCAATCATTTGAGCACGCAATAAAAATTCACCTTGCGAAAGCAAGTCGCCCTCAGCTACGCCCATCGACCGTAAACTTGGAATTCTTACGATGCTGAATAAAAGTAAATCATAGATATCTACGAAATAGCCCAGCGCAGCTACGATAACTGGTATGCTAAATAGCTGTTTTAAATTACTCTCTTTCATGAATAAAATTTTCCTGAAAATAGGTGAGTTTATTGAATAATCAAGTCTTTATCCATCCCGTATTCCTTTTTACCTTTTGTAAAAAAAACACTGCAAAATCTAAATTTTAAAGGTAATCTAGAGCCGTAAAAGACAATTCTATCTATGAAAAATTTTGTGTTTCTATTCTTAATGATTTTATGGTTTGGCTTTGCGGATGCGCAAAAAAAATCATCTGGTACAACTTCCAAATCAACCGTCAGTTATGACGAGAAATTATATAATGCAATGGAGTGGCGCAGTATTGGACCTTATCGCGGTGGACGCTCAGCGGCTGTAACAGGCGTTCCTAACAAACCCAATATTTTTTATTTTGGTAGCGTGGGCGGTGGCGTTTGGCGCACAACAGATGCTGGAAGCACATGGTCCAACATCTCCGATGGTTTTTTTGGTAGTTCAATCGGTTCAATAGCTGTAAGCGAGTGGGACAACAATGTTATTTATGTTGGTCAGGGTGAAGTCACCGTTCGTGGCAATGTGTCGTATGGCAATGGAATTTGGAAATCTACGGATGCAGGAAAGACCTGGTCTTTTATCGGATTGAAAGATTCAAAACATATTCCACGTATTCGCATTCATCCTAAAAATCCAGACATTGTATACGCTGCTGTTATGGGCGATCTATTCAAGTCCTCAGAAGAAAGAGGCATCTATCGTTCTGACGATGGTGGAAAAAATTGGAAAAGAGTATTGTTTGCCAATGCGGATGCTGGTGCAGTTGACCTTGTCATGGATCCAAATAATCCAAGAATTCTTTTTGCTTCTACCTGGCGGATTAGGAGAACCCCTTATAGTTTAGAAAGCGGTGGTGAAGGTTCATACCTATGGAAAAGTACGGATGGTGGCGATACCTGGACAAACATCTCTAAGAACGATGGCTTGCCAAAAGGGCTTTGGGGAATTGTAGGTGTCTCCGTTTCTCCAGTTAATTCAAATCGCGTCTTTGCCATAATAGAAAATGACAACGGTGGTGTTTACCGTTCCGATGATGCGGGCAAAAATTGGAAAAAAATGAATGAAGATCGCAATCTGCGTCAACGTGCATGGTATTATTCTCGCATTTATGCCGATACAAAAGATGAAGATATGGTCTATGTTATGAATGTATCCTACCACAAATCGAAAGATGGCGGAAAAACATTCTCTAGCTACAATGCCCCTCACGGAGATCATCATGATTTATGGATAGCCCCAGAAGACAATCAACGCATGATTATTGCCGATGATGGTGGGGGTCAGGTTTCATTTGATGCTGGTGAAAACTGGAGTACCTACGGAAATCAACCTACAGCACAACATTATCGCGTAATTACAGACAACTATTTCCCGTATCGAATTTACGGAGCTCAACAAGACAATAGTACACAACGCATTGCACACCGTACCGATGGCAACTCTATTGGCGATCGTGATTGGGAGCCAACGGCTGGAGGAGAAAGTGGACACTTAGCAATTGATCCTACCGATAATGATGTGGTCTATGGTGGAAGTTATGATGGTTTCCTCACCCGAAAAAATCACCGCACGGGTGAAGAGCGTGGCATCAACGCCTGGCCTGATAACCCAATGGGCCACGGTGCCGAAGGCGCGAAGTATCGCTTTCAGTGGAACTTTCCCATTTTCTTTTCTCCACACAACCCGAAAAAACTATATGCCGCGTCACAGCACCTTCATGTCACTTACAATGAAGGAGAGAGTTGGGAAATACTAAGTCCAGATCTTACTCGAAATGATCCATCAAAACTTGGCCCTTCAGGAGGACCCATTACAAAAGATAATACTGCCGTAGAATACTACTGTACAATTTTTGCTGTCGCAGAATCTCCTTATGAAAAAGATTTGATCCTGGCGGGGTCTGATGATGGATTACTTCACGTTACAAAAGACGGAGGTAAAAACTGGGAAAAAGTAACGCCTGTCGGTTTGCCCGAGTGGACCATGTTCAACAGTGTCGAGTTCGATCCCCATGATAAAGGCGGAGCATATGTCGCTGCTACAAGTTACAAGTCCGGGGACTACAGGCCATATCTATATAAAACAAAAGACTATGGCAAAACATGGACAAAAATTGTTGATGGCATTGATCCCGCACATTTCACACGCGTAGTTCGAGTTGATCCAAAAAGGGCAGGCTTACTTTATGCCGGAACTGAATTCGGTATGTACATTTCCTTTGATGATGGCGCAAGTTGGAAACCCTTTCAACTTAACCTGCCTATCGTTCCGATCACCGACTTAACTATTAAGAATGACAATCTCATTGCAGCCACCCAAGGCAGA
>JAENVX010000236.1 GCA_016650355.1 Bacteroidia bacterium
CGGTATATCTATCATAATACAGTACCCCGAGAACGAACACCTTGTTGAAGTTCTTACAGAAATTGTGGCGGAGGAATGGTCGCATTTTGAGCGTGTGTTGCAGGAGTTGAAGAAGAGGGGCATGAAGTTAGGAAGGCAACGAAGAGACGAGTATGTCGTAAAGTTAAACACCCTCATCATACAAGGTGGAAGTAGAGAGCACCAGGTAGTTGAGAAATTATTGATCAATGCCTTGATTGAGGCTCGCAGTTGCGAGCGATTTAGATTGCTGTGGAAGGAAATACCAGACCCAGAGTTGAGTGAATTTTATTATGAATTGATGGTGGCAGAAGCGGGTCACTACAAAACATTTCTCTCGCTGGCTAAAGAGTTTATGGATCCTGAGGTAGTGGAAGCACGATGGAGACAAATACTAAAACAAGAAGCTGAAATTGTAAAAACGCTGGAGGTAAGAGGGGATAGGATGCATTGATGCTCCTTAAGTCTTTTGTTTTTTCTTCTTGGCTGCCGGAAAAAGAATATTATTCAAGATCAACCTATAGCCCGCAGAGTTGGGATGAAGATTGAGGTCAGTCGGCTCTTCACCCACCTGATGCTGGTAGTCCTCGGGGTCGTGGCCACCATAGAATGTCCAAAAGCCTTTACCGAAAACTCCGTGTAAATATTTTGCTTCCCGTATCTCTTTGTTTTCACCCATGATGGTAACATCTGATTTGATGAGGTGTTTTTTGAATCCAGTTGTTTGTCCGTAAAAACCTTTGATCACGCGCGTATGGTTTTGTGTGAGCATGGAAGGAATAGGGTCCCACTTCGCTGAGAATTCAAAAATGGTGAAGTAGTCGTTGTCTTGCCGCAAGCCACGTTCAACCGCATTGTTATCTATATCAGAAAATTCATATTGATATGGATCGCGTGAGAGACGGAAGTCAGTAAATGCAAATGAATTTTCATAATTTAATTTTTCCTGTGCGTGTTGATCTGCAGCATCGCCATCGTACATGCGTTCACAAATATCAATACCCTCTGCCGCCATAGCGATATCATAAGAGTCAGTTGCAGAACACATGGCAAATAAGAATCCACCACCGGCAACAAATTCTTTTATCCTTTTTGCCACCGCCAGTTTCATTTGAGAGACTTTATGAAATCCATTATTGCGTGCTGTTGCTTCCGACTCCTTCTGTTGTTCAATGTACCAAGGCATATTGGCGTAGTTGCCAAAAAATTTTCCATACTGCCCTGTAAAATCTTCATGGTGGAGGTGAAGCCAATCGTACTTTGGAAGGTTGCCCTGCAAGACCTCGTCATCAAAAATTACATCATATGGTATTTCGGCATATGTGAGTACCAACGTAACGGCATCATCCCATGGCTGTTTGGTTTTTGGAGAGTAAACTGCAATGGGCGGATATTTCTCCAGTTTCATCAGATCGTAATTGACGGCAGGGCTTGCAATCTCAACGATGATTGAATTGGCTTGCGCATCTGAGATGACCTCGAAACTTATGCCTCTCACCACCAGTTCGTTCTGTATCTTTGGATTGTACTTGCACATAAAGCTGCCTCCACGATAATTGAGCAACCAATCAACTTCATTGTCGGATTTCAAAATCCAGTACGCTAAACCATACGCTTTCAGATGATTGATCTGTTTTTCATCCATAGGGATGAAAATATAATTGGCGACACCAATGCGTGCCAGGGCCATAAAACAAAACAAAATGGTAAATCGCATCGTTAGAGAAGACAGCCGATTGTACGGATTAACAAAATATTCGAATAAAAGTCTCATTACATAACGATCCACGTCATATTTTTGGTCTGCGGGTTAAAATGAATTTATGAATTTGATAGAAAACTTTAAGGAAGGATTGCGCTCTATACAAGCAAACCTCCTTCGATCGGTGTTGACAGCCCTTATTGTGGCGATTGGAATTACCTCACTCGTGGGCATTCTTACCGCAATTGACGGTATAGAATATTCTGTATCCGAGAGTTTGTCTTCTTTAGGTGTAAATGTGTTTGATATTTCTTCTAAACGCAACCGGGGTGGTAATCAGCAGGGAATTAAAGAAAAAGTTTTTCAGCCCTTGCAACTAAATGAAGCTCAGAAATTTATTGACAGGTTTACTTTTCCGTCCAGCATCAGCCTTTCTGCAGATCTTACAGGCATAGCGGAAGTGCGACATTTTTCAAAGAAGACAAAC
>JAENVX010000237.1 GCA_016650355.1 Bacteroidia bacterium
CGTTGTCGTATACTTGCTTAAAGATTTTGGGGCTTTTTCGGTAAACAAATAATCAACCATGCTAAGTCTGCAAGCATGCATTTAGAAATGAAGGTATGGCCAAATAAATGAAACAGTTCATTCGTTACATTTTTCATCAGGCTGCCGTAAAATGGCATTACTCGTTATTATTTATCCTATGCAATAGTTTAAGTATACAATGTAGCAACGGCAAAAAAGACAGCGCAACTGACCTAAACAATACTGAGAAACAATATGAATACATCCAAGGTGCTATAACGCGTGGTAATACAGACACTAAAGAAATTGCCTTGGTTTTTACCGGTGATGAATATGCAGATGGCGCTGATCAAATAGTAAACATTTTAAAGAAACGGGAGGTGCAGGGTAGTTTTTTTTTCACGGGCAATTTTTTCCGAAATCCATTATTCAAAAAAAGTATTCAATCACTCGTAGAAGACGGGCATTATATCGGAGCCCATTCTGATTCTCATCTTCTTTATTGCGACTGGATAAAACGAGATAGTTTGTTAATTACGAAAGAAGAATTTGAAAATGACTTACTCGCCAATTACCGCGAAATGGAACGGTTTGGAATCCGCAAACAAAGTGCTCCTTATTTTTTACCTCCCTATGAATGGTACAATGATTCGATAAGCGGCTGGACCAATGCACTTGGTCTTCAGCTAATCAATTTTACACAGGGAACCCTATCGCATGCAGATTACACGACACCTTCTATGGTCAATTACCGTAGCTGTGAGGAGATTTATGCAAGCATTGTGGATTTTGAAAAGAAAAATAAAGTTGGATTAAGTGGATTCATTTTACTTATCCACCTAGGTACTTCACCTGAGCGCACAGATAAATGTTATTCATATCTGGAAAAATTAATCCCTGAATTACAATCCAACGGCTATGGATTCGCAAGAATTGACGAACTGTTAACTGGCGATAAGCCACACTAACTTATGAAGATCTCCATTTTATTTATCCTTTTTGGCTGCTGCTTCCAACGTGTGCAGGCACAGGCTCCTGATGTTCATATTCGTATCAATCAAATCGGATACCATCCTGGCGAACATAAAGTTGCAATCATCTTTTCAAAAAAACCTATTCAGGAGCAATTCGAATTACTTAGGCAGCAGGATAACTCCAAAGTTGCAACACTAAAAATTAAGCAGTCCAAGGCAAAGGGATGGGGAACTTTTGACTTCTATTACGAATTAGATTTCACCTCCATACAGCAGGAGGGAACTTATTTTTTCAAAGGGCAACAGTCTGGAATCAGTTCTCAAACTTTTTCAATTTCCCTTCACGCCTATGCCTCTCAACCAGCAAACCTTCTCCAATTTATGCGACAGCAACGGTGTGGCTATAATCCTTACCTTGATATCGTTTGTCATGAGCGCGATGGACGTTCGTTTTACGGGCCTATGCCAGACTCAACATTTGTTGACGCAACGGGTGGCTGGCATGACGCTGGCGATCAACTCAAATATTTGATCACGGCCAGTTATGCTACGGGTCATATGTTAACAGCTTTTGAACTTTATCCAGATCGTTTTGATGATCTTACAAATGCTTTGGGTCAACCAATACCGAATGGTGTTCCGGATGTATTAGACGAAGCAAAATGGGGTATTGATTGGATTTTAAAACTTCACACAGCTCCTGACCAATTGATACACCAGATTGCTGACGACCGGGATCACATCGGATGGAAGATACCCGATCAGGACAATTCAGATTATGGGTGGGGTAAAGACAGCTATCGCGCTGCCTATTTTGCTACCGGTGCACCACAAGGTCTTCGAGAACATAAAAGTATAGCTACCGGAATGGCAAATCTGGCAGGTAGATCTGCTGCTGTAGTAGCGCAAGGATCGCGTATCTGGAAGAAACATTTCAAGGATACAATTTTTGCCAATCAATGTGCTGTTGCAGCAACGACACTCTATCAATTGGGTCGCGACCATGAAGGATTTCAGCAAGGCAACTCGTATGGTGCCCCGTATCGCTATACAGAAGAGACATGGACCGATGACATGGAGTGGGGTGCGGCTGAACTTTATAAACTGACTGGTAATAAGCAGTATTTAAAGGATGCAAAACACTATGCACGAAAAGCAAATACGATATCCTGGATGAACCAGGATTCTGCTGCACACTACCAATACTATCCGTTTATTAATATGGGCCATTTCGCGCTTTTCGATCTTGTTGAAAAAGACTTTCAGGATACGTTGGCAAATTACTATAAGAACGGGATTGACTATACATTTCAAAAGAGCAAGAAGAATCCCTTTGGTGTTGGGGTTCCATTTATCTGGTGCTCGAATAATCTGATGACAAGTTTAATTACCCAGATTATTCTTTACGAAAAAATGACTGGCGATAACACGTACCGACACTTCATGATCAATCAACGCGACTGGCTATTGGGGCGGAACCCCTGGGGCACATCCATGTTTACCGTAATTCCTGAACATGGTGAATATCCTGAAGATGTACATACAAGTATCTGGGCTTTGACAAAGAAACAAGTTCCTGGTGGCCTGGTTGACGGCCCTATTTTCACAACCATTTATTCCGCATTAAAGGGGCTAACGCTTTATCACCAGGATGAGTTTGCGCCCCTCCAGAATAACTATGTTGTCTATCATGACGACATCGGGGATTACTCAACAAATGAACCAACTATGGACGGCACTGCCGGATCGATTATCATGATGGCACATTGGACAAACGGGTTAGAATAAAACAAATGCCAACTTTACAAGTAAGCCTAATCAATAATTAAGCGTCTTTTATCTAAGTTTTATTTTGTTGCATTGTGTTATGATTAAAGTCATTACCCATATTGATTCTAAACATCTATGCTTTATACGATTCGGAATACCTTGCTCGAAGCTACATCAAGTAACATTTAGTTTCATCATCAAAATATAGACACTATGAAAAATAAAACCGTCATCATTACAGGTGCCGCATCAGGCATCGGAAAGGCTACTGCAGAATTGTTTGCCAAAAAAGGTGCAAATGTCGTAGTATCTGATATTCAGGAATCAGAAGGCAAGAAAGTTGTAAAAGATATTTGTGCAACAGGAGGGACTGCATCTTTTTTTAAAACCGATGTTTCCAAACCAGAGGAGATGGAAGCCTTAGTAAATTTTACACTCAAGACCTATAGTAAATTGGATATTGCAATAAACAATGCAGGGATTGGTGGCGAATTAAATCCCATTGCGGATATGAGTATTGAAG
>JAENVX010000238.1 GCA_016650355.1 Bacteroidia bacterium
ATGTATCAACGTGGAAAGATTCAGGAAGAAAGCTTGTATTACGAAACGTTGAAGCACACGGGTGAGTATCCTATCATCGGTGTAAATACTTTCTTAAGTTCGAAAGGCTCCCCAACTATCCTTCCACAAGAAGTGATCAGGGCCACCAGCGAAGAAAAGAAATACCAGATTACCATGCTGAAAAGACTACACGAATTTCAAGGAAAAAAAGCACAGGAAAGCCTGGAGCATGTTCAGGAAGCCGCCATCAAAAACAAAAACATCTTCGATGAGCTTATGGAAGCCTGTAAGGTATGTTCGTTAGGTCAGATCACAAAGGCACTGTTTGAAGTGGGTGGACAGTATAGGCGAAATATGTAAGCTCTCGTTTGTGATTTCTGAGTGACAACCTCCTTATGAAGCACGCTACAAAGATACTAAGGGATCAAGACATTGATCATAAAAAAAGGCCTGTCCTAGTAGACAGGCCTTGGGTTAGGTTTAGGTTAAGCGTAATAATTAATGACGTATTGTCTTCGTGTTACCACTTTGGTCACTTACTTCAAAAGTAAAAGCGCCATGTATATTTTTCATGTTATAAACCATTGCAAACCCATTATTGCTTGCTCGGCTCTCCTCAAGTACCAACTGATTGGCACTGTCAAAGATCCTTACATTAATATCCTCAGAACCTTCGCTCGTTACCGCCAATAAATACTTTGGTTCATTCGCCATTTTTGTCAAATGGACATTCTTAAGGCGCGATTCAAGAATATAGTTGATCTTTTCGCTCTTCCTTCCTTTATTGTCTTCCAACTCAATTGTGTAGGTACCATGTTCCATGGCAACAAAATTAAGAGGTAAGACAAAGTTTTTAACATCTTTAAAGGTCTCGGAGAACACTTCCACCCCATCTTCATTGTAGATGTTCATCTTCACTTTCCCAGAAGATTCGTCTTGGTACGTAATTTTGAATACGGTAGCACTCTTCTTCTCAACTTTGATTGTCTGTGCACTTGCACTTGCAACACCGATTACCATCAACACTGCAAAAAGAAATGATTTAGTTTTCATAGTTTGTTTTTGTCGTTTAGTTATATGCTAAAATACGGGAGGTGCTAGTGCAAGACTATAACTTGTAAGGAAACCTCATTTCTTTCCAAAAAAATCGATTGCACTATTTTTAGTATACGTGTTACTTAAATCTTGTCATGGATCAGAGCATTTTAAGTGGGATACACTTCCAAATAGGTGCTAACGATTGCGATCGGATAAAAAAAGACGCCTCCGATTATAGAGGCGTCTTTTTTGAAATGAAAAATGCAAACTTAATATTGAACTATAGTAGATTCTCCACTTTCACCTGTTACTTCAAATGTCACGGCACCTTTAAGATTCTTCAAATTGTAGACTCGTGCAAAATCATCCGTAGTATATTCATCCTTTTCATAAACCAACCTCTCTGACTCATCGTATATTTTTACACTGATTGTCTCTTTTCCCTTTCCTGCTACTGTCAATAATAATTTATCCTGCCCAGGTATTTTCCGCACATTGAAAAGTTTTTCGACTTTATCTGAATAGTTGCGAAGCTTTTCCACCTGTGTACCAGAGTCATCTACAATTTCAAGTGTGTATTCTCCCTTCTCTAAACTTTCCAAGTTATAGGGACGTGTGAATCCTTCACTCGTTTTTATAGATTCCTGAAAAATTGTTCGTTGCTTTGAATCAAGAATCGAAACTTTAACGAATCCTGCTTTCTCAGCTTTGTAAATAAGATTGAAGGTACTTGCATCTTTCTTAACAACTGCAACACCCGAAGCCCTAGACGGGGTATCCGTCCCACCAGCGAACACAACTGTACACAAAAGTACACTCAGTGATAATGCAAAAATATTTTTCATAAACTTTTTTATTTGTTTGATACTAAGACGGCATTGGACCAACTTATGTTGCATCGCATCTGTTAATTTCTGTTAATAAAATAAATTCAATTGGAAAATTGAAAATGCCTGTGAACGAGGTGGGAGTTACAAAAGATTCAGAAATGACAAAATAAAATCGTATTAACTCGTTGATCCCGAGTTAATGCCTAATTCAAATGAAAAACGTCCTTAAGCTTTTCTGCCTCCAACATAACATGCTTTTGAAATCGGAGGCGTGAGAGCAAGAATGATTCACGCTTGTCATGTTCGGCTTGAACAAATTTAAGTCGATCATCAAAATCCAGGTTTAGCTCATTCGCAATTCCAAACACTGAGGACTCATTTGAGTGCCTGTTAATTTTAAGGAGTGATAAATACTCAATAAACTCTTCATGAAGAATTTCACTGACAGGAGCCTTTAAGTCAACATTCCAAAATTGAACGTCTCCTCCAGGATATAATTTATCGCGATAGGTTCGGTACAAAGTGACCAACTCAAAGAGATCAATACATTTCACAATAATATCTGATTCACCGGAAGGGAATTTCTTTATCACACTTTCCAATTTAACCAACGATCCCAACTTAGTAACATTGGAAGTATGATTAAAATAAATGCCAAAGGAAATGTCACGTGCTGTTGCGTGTTCTAATAGTTGTTTGTACCGAGGCTCAAAAATGTGCAACGGCACCAACTCCCCGGGAAGCGGAAAGAGTGTAAGGGGGAACATCGGAATTTTAATAAGATCAGCCACTACTAATAAACAAGAAACTGCAATAAAGGTTATTTTACAAATAACTAACTAAATAATGTGGTTTAACGCCAAACCGCTCTGTTAACTTCTTCTCCCCTGGCAGAAACGCGAGATTGATTATAAAAGAGAATCCAATTACCTCCCCTCCAAGCCGTTTGATCAGATTACCGGTTGCACCAGCTGTGCCACCCGTAGCCAGCAAATCATCGTGTACCAGCACCTTGCAACCAGGCTTGAAAGCATCCTCGTGCATTTCAATTGAAGCTGTGCTGTACTCCAACGAATACTCTTCTGAAATTTTATGGTATGGAAGTCTTCCTGATTTTCGAACTGGTATGAATGGGATGTTTAATTCCTCCGCGATGAGCATTCCAAAAATAAATCCCCTGGCTTCCACAGCAGCAATAGCACCTACGCCAAGCGGTTGGTAATGTTTGCCAATCGCTTCCACAACCAGCCTACGTGTGATTGGTTCACCCAATAAAGGTGTTATGTCTTTAAACATTATCCCAGGTTTTGGAAAATCGGGGACATCGCGTAATAAAGATTGAATTTTCTTTTCTAGGGTCATGAAAATATTTAATGAGGACAACCTTACATTGAAGGCTAAATATACTTTTGGGTCATGGGGTAATTATTCTTCCGTTCAAAATTATTTGGTCTACCAAATTTTTACCGAAACTATAGGGAATAAAAGCAATAGAAGGCATTGGCTTAGTAATAAATACATTCGCAACTTTTCCTTTCGTAATACTACCATGTGTGTCGAGCAGTTCAAGAGCATATGCTGTATTTATTGTTGCTGCATTGATTGCCTCTTCCGGTGTCATTCTCATTTTTACACATGCAAGTGAGACCATCAGCTGCATATCACCACATGGGGCACTTCCAGGATTGTAATCTGAGGCAATAGCTAAGGGTAAGCCTGTAGCCATCATTTTACGGGCAGGCGGATATGGGAGGTTCAGAAAAAAAGCAGCACCGGGCAAAGCTGTTGGCATCGTTGGTGAATCCCTTAATAATTCTATTTCCTCATCACCGATAATTTCCAGGTGATCAACACTGATGGCGCCTGTCCTTACGCCAACCTGAACTCCTCCAGA
>JAENVX010000239.1 GCA_016650355.1 Bacteroidia bacterium
CCTCACCCAAATAAAACCCGCTAATCCATTTTGGGAGTGCAAAGGTAGACTTTGAAATATCACAAAACAAGACGACCCCGAAAATATTTTAGGTATCTAAACCTTTTACGGAACCGCCCAATTATTGATCGGAGGCGAAAACTCGCAACAAAAAGTTAGGTCTAGGTCAGGGATTGAAATTTGCCTATACGAAAGGCAACCATTAATACAACATCGTCTAGAAAATAAAATGGCCCTATTTCAGGGTTCTATGAATTGTTTGGGTTCTGTCTGGGCCGGTAGAGATCAAGGTTATGGGAATATCAAGCGCTTTCTCCAAAAAATCAACATATTGTGCAAGCTCAACCGGAATTTGATTTTCAGAAACCCCTGTTAATGGGATATTCCATCCCATTAATTCAACATAAATCGGTTTTATTTTTTCATTTACTAATTCGTATGGCACAAGTTCTGTAATTGAACCATTACTCAACTCATAATGAGTACACACTTTAATTATTGGAAAAATGCTTAACACGTCTGCCTTCATCATGAGCAACTGCGAAACACCGTTGATCATAATAGAATACTTAAGTGAAGGCAAATCAATCCATCCACATCTACGAGGACGCCCTGTTGTTGATCCAAACTCATTACCTTCCTTCCTCATCTTTTCACCATCAGCATCCGAAAGCTCAGTGGGGAACGGACCACTACCAACACGCGTACTGTAGGCTTTGAAGATGCCATATACCTCGCCAATATTTCTTGGGGAAACTCCCAATCCTGTACAAGCCCCAGCAGTTACCGTGCTTGAACTTGTCACAAAGGGGTAACTTCCAAAATCAATATCCAAAAGAGAACCCTGAGCTCCTTCCGCTAAAATCGAGGAGCCCTTTTTTAATTCATCATTTATAAAATATTCACTGTCAATAAGATTGAACTCTTTTAAAAATGAAATGGCATCAAGAAACTGAGACTCTAAATCACTCCAATTAAAAGTAATGTCGTGATTCTTTAATATCTCCAGATGGATATTTGTAAGTTTTTTAAATCGTTCCTTAAAGCTTGGCGCGAGTATATCGCCTACGCGTAGACCCTGACGACCAATCTTATCTTGATAGGAAGGGCCAATACCTTTTAAAGTTGAACCTATCTTATCAACACCCTTTGCCTTTTCGTACGCCTGGTCTAGCAATCGATGCGTTGGAATGATTATCGTGGCCTTCTTAGATATAAATAGATTTGCTTTGACCTTCAGGTTATACTTCTGAAGTTTTTCGATCTCTGTTTTGAAAACAATTGGATCAAGGACTACTCCATTGCCGATAATATTTCTAGTTTTCTCGCGGAAAATACCCGATGGAATCTGGTGCAGCACATGCTTAATCCCATCAAACTCTAACGTATGCCCAGCATTTGGCCCTCCCTGAAAGCGCGCTACAACATCGTATTTTGGAGCAAGGACATCAACAATTTTTCCTTTCCCTTCATCGCCCCACTGAAGGCCTAGTAATACATCAACTTTCACTATGATTTATGTGATTTATGTAATTAGAAACTATTTTTTTGGAGCTACTTCTTCTTCCGATTTAATGATTTGAAAAATCGCGTTGAGCTTAGTGATTACTAATAGCTTCTTCACGCTCTCCGAAGGATTCATTAAGTAAACCTCTCCACCTTTATTTCGGAATTTTGTAAGAATCGTTATCAACACTCCAATGCCGCTGCTATTGATATAACGCAATTCGGCAATATCAATAATACACGTGAGTACCTTGTGACTTACTGCATCGTTAACAGCTCCTACCAATTGCGTGCCGGTATCTTCTCCTATTAAATCCCCTGAAACTCTTAAAATCAGGGTATTTGATTTTATTTCCTGTGCAAAGTTCATGACTTTCTGCTCTCGCAGTTTTTCTTAGTACAACTAGCATACAAAATTAAAGAATGATGCATAACATTAAACTGCAACAACTCTTCAACCGTGTTTTGAATATTTTGAATTCTAGGATCACAAAATTCGACTACTTTATGACATTCGGTGCAAATTAAATGATCGTGCTGTTTAAACCCATAAGATTTTTCGTATTGAGCTAAATTTTTACCAAACTGGTGCTTGCTCACCAAATCACACTCGACCAATAAATCCAACGTATTATAAACGGTAGCGCGGCTGACCCTGTAATTTTTGTTCTTCATATTGATGTAAAGTGATTCTACATCAAAATGGCCTTCCAACGTATAGATTTCCTCTATGATGGCATATCGCTCAGGAGTTTTCCGAAGTTCCTTTTTTTCAAGGTAGGCGGTAAATATCTTCCTTACCTCATCATAAATTTTTTGATTTATAGCCATTCTTTAGTAATCGTGAACAAATATACCATACCTACTCTACCTGTTCAAAAATATTATAACAAGAGAGTTGTTGCACTCACTTCCTATTGAAATAATTTTCAGGAACAGTTCAATTGCTTCTTGAATCAAATCTTGAAACGGTTACAGCACCTTCCACTTTCTCTAATTTACTGATAAGCAGATCTAAATGACGTGTATCATTTACGTAGAGCATAATTTCTCCATTGAAAATACCGTGATCCGTATTGAATGAAAGTGAACTCATATTCACTTTTAATTCCTCAGAAATAATTTTTGAAACATCATTGATAAGTCCTACCCTGTCAGTACCGACTATTCTCAATCCCGTGAGGAAAGCAACCTCATGCTGGGAGGTCCACTTTGCCTTGATTACACGATTTCCATGATTCGACAAAAGTTCTGCAGAATTGGGACAGTTTGTGCGATGTATCTTTATCCCTTCATTAATGGTAACAAATCCAAATACATCATCACCTGGGATAGGCGTGCAGCACTTTGCTAATTTGTACTCCACCACATCCATGTCTTCACCAATCAACAATATATCATCGTATCGGCCTTTTATTTTTGTAATTTCTTGTTCAACGGACCGAGCATCATCAGTTGAGTTATGTGGTTTATTTTTTAGTGCCGATGACGGTTTGAAGTCTTTGAATCTCTTGAGATCATTTACTGTGATGATTCCTTTGCCAAACTTAAAATGAAGATCAAACTGAGAGTTGACCTTAAAAAACGATCGCATTTGTTCATTTACCTGGCCGTTTACATCAACCTTTAGTTGTTTGAGTTTCCTAAGCAATGTTTCTTTACCTTCTTCAGCCACCGCCTTCTTATCTTCCTTTAAGAATTCCTTAACCTTCGACTTTGCCTTGGGGCTTACGACAAACCTCAGCCAATCTTCGTTGGGTTTTTGTTTGGCAGATGTAAGGATCTCAATTTGATCTCCATTTTTTAGTACGTGGTTGATCGGTACAAGCTTTTGATTGACCTTGGCACCAATACACTTAATCCCGATATCCGTGTGAATATCGAAAGCAAAATCAAGGGCCGTTGCGCCTTTTGGCAGGGTTTTTAATTCGCCACGTGGTGTGAACACAAAAACCTCTTCATTAAAAAGGTTTCCTCTAAAATCGTCTACAAACTCCAGCGCACTTAGGTCCTGCCGCTCGAGCAACTCGCGCACGCGAACAAGCCATTTCTCAAGATTTGATTCATGACTAGAGCCTGTGTCTTTGTACTTCCAATGCGCTGCATAACCTTTCTCTGCAATGTCGTCCATCCTGCGCGTGCGGATTTGAACTTCTACCCATTGCCCATTTTTGGCCATCACGGTTGTATGAAGAGATTCATAACCATTGCCTTTGGGTGTGCTGATCCAATCTCGAAGCCGATCAGGATTAGGGGTATAAAAATCGGTGACAATAGAATACACTTGCCAACATAATGACTTCTCCTGTTCTAGTGGAGTATCAATAATAATTCGGATAGCGAACAAATCGTATACTTCTTCAAACGATATATTTTGCTTGCGCATTTTGTTGTAGATCGAGAAAATAGACTTTGGTCTTCCCTTTATTTCATACTCTAGCTTGAGCTTATCAAGTTCATCATTAACGGGTTGTATAAATTGTTTGATAAACTTGTTTCGCGAAGCCCGGGTCTCATCAATTTTGCTTGCTATGTCTTTGAATACCACATCCTCAGTAAACCTCAGGTACAAATCTTCTAATTCTGTTTTTATGGTATTAAGCCCAAGTCTATGCGCCAACGGGGCATAGAGATAAATTGTTTCTGAGGCAACTTTTAGTTGCTTGTTGCGCGGCATGCTATCAAGCGTACGCATGTTATGGAGACGATCGGCAAG
>JAENVX010000240.1 GCA_016650355.1 Bacteroidia bacterium
ATGATGCCCCTCGAATGTTTTGTGGATAGGCATGACACCAAATGAGGTTGATTTTCTTTTAGAGACTAAGCCAAATCCATATTGCCTGCAAAAAATTTGAAAACTATGACAAATTAATAATACGTGTTTTTTCTGCTCAGGGTGTTGTTGATTATGGGCTTTTATACTTTCTATCAGGGAAAAGTATTTGCGTTCCCACAACGACCCTTCACTGTCTAGAGGACTACCGGGCCCACCGGAGGAAATGTAAACATCAAAACTAAGATCAGGAACTTGCGTTTTAAGGCGAACATCAAAAACCTCGTGTATCACTGGCAAGTGAAAATCTGCTTCATATTCTTCAATAAGTTGGCGAATACCACGCATCCCTTCATTAGGAACTCCTTCATAAAGATCAAGGATGGCTATTTTAATCTGGTTTTCTGAAGATAAGCTCAATGTTATAAAATGATAGTTATTTAATATTCCTGCAAAGGTATTTAAATACCTGCAACTGTCTCTGATAATATGTAGTCGACAACTTTTTCAAGACTACCCGTTTCTTTATAAACAGCTAATTGACGATCAGCACCGGTTCCATCTTGTAAAATTTTGCGAATGTAATTGATGGACGATCGACTGCCAAGATCATCCACAACATCATCAATAAAATCAAGCAGTTCAACAATTAGCACACGTGTATCCAGCTCTGCTTGCTTTCCAAAATCAATAAGTTTTCCGTCCAGACCATATCGTGAAGCCCTCCATTTGTTTTCATTAATTAAGGATCGGGTGTAAATGATGAAGCTCATGTTTTGAAGGCGGAGCTTGTAAAGTTTTACCACCAGCGCTTGCAAAACTGCCGTGATGCCAATCGTCTCTTCTATTCGCATGGGCACATCGCAAATTCGAAACTCAATGGTGTCGAAGAAGGGGTGAACCCGAACATCCCACCAAACTTTTTTGGCGTTATCAATGCAATTCGTTTTGATTAATAGATTAATATAATTTTTGTAATCATCCCAGCTGTTAAATCGATCGGGTATACCGGTTCGTGGAAATTTATCGAACACCTTGGTGCGAAAAGATTTGAATCCTGTATTTCTTCCTTCCCAAAAAGGTGAATTGGTGGATAAGGCGTAAACATGTGGTAAAAAATAACGAATGGTATTCATAATGTGAATGGCCATGTCTTTATCTTTTATACCTACGTGCACATGCAAACCGAATATTAAGTTTGACCGTGCAGCCTCCTGCATCTCATTTACAATCTCATCGTACCGTGGGTTTGGAGTAATCATTTGCGTGCTCCAATGCGAAAAGGGATGAGTTCCTGCGGCACCAATTCTCAAGCCCAGACTGATGGCAATTTCTGATACAGTCTTTCTTAAATTTTTAATATCGTTGTAAGCCTCTTCTATATTGGCACAGATGCCAGTGCCTACTTCAACAACCGCCTGGTGCATTTCCGCTTTGACGTGATCGTTTAACGATTGTGAGGCGATGTCAACAATTTTATGATCATGTGATTTAAGTTCCCGGCTTTGCGGGTCAACCACCATGTATTCTTCTTCTACGCCTAGTGTAAATGTTTCCATGGCCTCATCCTCCATTCCCGTCTCTTTAAAAGTACGGAAGAAGTAATATTAATTTTAATGTTTCGATTTAGAACAAAATTTCACTTTTTGTCGTCATTAATTCCGCTTTGGCTTTACTTTCCTTTTTTGGCGTTTTCTCTTCTTTCACTTTTTGCGGGAGCTTTTTGTTTTGCCGTTGAGTTCTCAAAATTAATCGCTGCTTCTTTTACAAAAGTGCCCCAAGTCAGGTTGTCTTTCCCTGGTTTCTGACTTTGTGCACGCTCGATCGCCATCTTTGCAGCATGCTCTACAACCCAGTCAAAGTTTTCCTGACCTACGGAGTTTATATCGGCATCTGGTGCAGGATTACAAAAGTCTATGGCATAAGGTACCCCACCTCTTACTGCCATCTCTACAGTATTAAAATCATACCCTAAAGCATTGCATAAGTCAAGAACATAGCCATGAACTTTCTTTAACAACTTCTCTGAAGCGGGTCCATTACTTTGATACCGTAAGTGATGTGGATTGCGAGGTTCATATTGCATAATGCGTACATCCTTGCGTCCCAGACAATAACAACGGAAATAATCATCGAAAATAATTTCTTCCTGTAGCATCATCACCAGTTGAGCAGTTTCGCTATACGATTTAAAAAAATCATCTTGATTATTGAGCTTATACACACTTTTCCAACCACCACCTGCATGGGGCTTCATGTAGGCTGGCCAGCCAATGTGTTTAAATATTTTTTCCCAACTCAATGGAAATTTCAAATTGCTAAAAGAAGAGTCGCTTGTATCAATTGGTCGCTCATGTGATGGAAGGATAACCGTTTTCGGAACAGGTACGCCAAGCTTAACAGCCAAAGCATTGTTAAAGAATTTTTCATCCGCACTCCACCAAAAGGGATTGTTGAGTACGGCAGTACCGGATATGGCTGCATTTTTTAAGTAAGCCCGATAGAATGGCACATCTTGAGAAATGCGATCAATGATAACTGCGTAATCGGTTGGCTCTGCTTGCGAAACCATATCAATCATAACCGGTTCAGCTTTGATATTTCTCAGCCCCATTTTGTTGATATACTCAACAAAAGCCTCCGGGAAGGAACGTTCCATGCCATGAAGGATTCCAATTTTTTTCATGTGGTAGAATTTAGAAGTGATTCATTTATTCGATTTAGACAATATCTCATTAATAACTATTTCCTGAAGTTTATTTGGTTCGGTAAGTGTAGGGTTGTGCCCGGAATCAGTAAACCAAAATAACTGCTTTTTATTTGCTTTTAGCATATTGAAGTAATCTTCTGTCAGTTTAAAATTCGTTTGATGATCTTTTCGTCCTACAAGGAAATAGATGGGGCAACTTATTTCGGGTGCAACACTAAAAAAGTTTACCTTAGAGGCCTCATTGAAAAGGGCTAACCATTTCTTGCTCCACTTTTGAATAAAGATTTTTGAAGGTGGTTTCGAGTTATTAAACTTTGCAAGCCAATTTCGATGGTAATACAATTGGTCCGCATTCTGAAACGGAATGCTAACCATGCTTAGTTCTTCCAATGCCTTCAGGTTATTATTCTCTCTTGCTTTGTCGATCATCCAATTCAATGAAAGATGCTCACTTTCTATCTGATTTACCATTGGGCTAATGGCGATATAGGCCATCAGTAATTCCGGGTGGTTTAAGGCAACGGATAGTCCTAAAAATCCTCCCCAAGAGTGACCCATCAAATAGATTTTATCTCTCGAAAACCTCACCCGTAAATACTCGATCATCTCAACCGCATCATTTTGCATCAACGAAACTGACAATGGTTTGTTCGAATGATTCAATTCAGCGGTCTTTCCGCTTTCGCGCTGATCCCATTGAACAACTACAAAATGCGACTGTAATTTCTTTGTAAAAATTTCTGAGTAGCTCATAACGGAATTGCCTGGGCCACCGTGCAAAAAAACGACGGGCTTTCCGTTCGGATTACCACATTCTTCAAAATAAATGGTGTGGAG
>JAENVX010000241.1 GCA_016650355.1 Bacteroidia bacterium
AAGAGAATTTTAGTTTTTTTTTCATTTTATTGCTGAGAAATCACCAAAACCTTTAATTTTGGCCACTTCAAAGTTATCTAAACCTTAAACCATGAAAAAACTACTTGCCATTTTTGCTTTTCTCGGGGTGTTGGCTTTCAACTCCTCCTTCACTTACGCTCAGGCAGATGCTGCTGCGCCTGATTCTGTTTCGGCTCAACCCACATCAGAAGTTGCTGACGTGACAGAAGTTGCCTCAGATGAAGCAGCCTTAGTTGAAGACGAAAAAACATTTCATCAACAGGTTAAAGAATATTTCATCCAAGGAGGACCTCCATTTATGTGGCCTATCCTGTTTTCTTTGGTATTAGGTTTGGCAATCTCGATTGAAAGGATCATCACCTTAAATATGGCAACAACAAATACTAAAAAATTATTGACAAGCATAGAAGATGCTCTTGCAAAGGGCGGTGTTGAAGCGGCAAAAGATGTAGCTAAAAATACGCGTGGGCCGATTGCGTCCATTTTCACTCAAGGCCTTATGAGACATCATGAAGGTATTGAAATGGTTGAAAAATCAATTGTATCATATGGTGGTGTTGAAATGGGACGTTTAGAGAGAGGACTTATCTGGGTTTCTCTATTCATTTCACTCGGGCCCATGCTTGGATTCTTTGGAACTGTAATTGGGATGATTTTCGCCTTCGATGCTATTGAAGCAGCAGGTGATATTTCTCCTCAGGTTGTTGCTGGTGGTATGAAGGTGGCCTTGATCACTACCGTTGCAGGTTTGATTACAGGTATGATTCTGCAGATTTGCTACAACTACCTGGTTTCAAAAATTGATGGCATTGTAAACGAAATGGAAGATGCTTCAATCTCTTTGATAGACATCTTGGTTAAGCATAAACTTTCTAAATAATAATTTATGGAACTTGTTGATATTGGAATTTATGTTGTCTATCTGCTTACAACATTAGCAGTTGTGGGTGCTGTTGTCTTTCCGCTTTTTCACATTGTCCAAAATCCTAAAGGTTTAGTAAAATCTGGTGTTGGCGTGGTAAGCCTTGCTCTAATTTTTATTATAGCGTATTCACTTTCAGGCTCAGAGGTTACTGTAAAGTATACGACAATGGGTGTTGGTGAGGGTAGTTCCAGGGTGATTGGGGCTGGATTGATTATGTTTTATATAATCTTGATGCTAACTGTCGTTGGCATTATTTATTCTGAAATAAATAAAGCGTTAAAATAATGGCAAGGTCTACACCTGAAATACCGAATGCTTCTATGGCGGATATCGCCTTTTTATTGCTTACGTTCTTTTTGGTGACAACCACAATCGCTAATGATAAGGGATTAAGCATTCAACTTCCGGCTCCGTTAGATCCTAACCAGCCTATTGTAGAGTTTCAGCAGAAAAACCTGTTTACAATTCAGGTTAATTCTTCTGATGCCCTATTGGTGGAGGGACAACCATTGGATGATGTTAGTAATTTGAAGGATGACATTAAGAGATTCATTCTGAATAATGGGGCAGATCCATTGTCGTCTGATAATCCTGAGAAGGCAATTGTTACGTACAAAACGGATAGGGGAACTAGCCACAAGCGATTTGTTCAAATTCTTGATATTATTCAGAACGCGTACTATGATGTTTGGGCAGATCAATCCGGGGTTACGAATGCCCGTTTTCGTGAAGCGGCTTCTGATACCTCAGACCCAACGAATAAAGACATTTATGATAAAGGCAGGAAAGGAATTCCGATGGCAATTTCGATTGCAGAACCAACTAAAATAGGAGGGTAACAACATGTCTAAGTTTAAGAAAAAAGCGACCGTTAAGCAGGATATTCCAACGTCTTCCATGCCAGATGTGGTGTTTATGTTATTGTTTTTCTTCATGGTAACAACAGAATTGAGAAAAACTAACATTGATGTCATGCAGCGTATTCCGGAAGGGACTCAATTAAGAAAATTGCAACGGAAGTCACTTGTTACAGATTTATACATTGGTGAACCTAAAAAGACAGAGCAGTTTGGTAAAGAACCTAAGATTCAGGCTGAAGATACTTTTATTGAGGTAAGCGGTATTATCTTATGGGTGACTCGTCAGAAGGATTTGCTTCCTGAAAATGAACGGGATCAAATGACAGTTGCGTTGAAGGTTGATAGTGAAGCCAAAAGAGGAATAATTGCGGATGTAGAAACGGAATTAAGAAAGGCTAACGCCAGGAAGGTATTATACACTGTAAGCGAGAAAAAATTGGATCTCAATTAGAGTTTTTGCAATACTAAGTAGAAGACTCTGAAGTAATTCGGGGTCTTTTTTTTGGCTTCGTTATAACAGACCTCAAATGGTAAATAGCTGAATTTGCAATCGAAGGTCATTAAGAATTAATACAGCAAGTGTTTTACCGTCATTCCTTTATTGATTAACTGCTTTAGAGAGTCAATCCCAATTTTTATATGAAGGTCTACATAACTTGAAGTAACAACTTTGTCGCTCGCCTCAGTTTTAACTCCATCGGGCACCATGGGTTGATCGGAAACAAGGAGTAATGCCCCTGTTGGTATTTCGTTATAGAACGCTGTGGAAAAGATGGTAGCAGTTTCCATATCAATCGCCATGGCACGGATCTTGACCAAATAGTTTTTAAACTCCTCATCCCATTCCCATACTCTACGATTGGTGGTATATACAGTACCAGTCCAATAGTCTTGATTATAGTCCCTTATAGTTGTAGAGATTGCCTTTTGCAAAGCGAAGGCGGGTAATGATGGAACCTCAGGAGGAAAATAATCATTGGAGGTTCCTTCCCCGCGTATTGCGGCAATTGGCAAAATAAAATCACCAATCTCATTTTTCTTTTTCAGCCCACCACATTTACCAAGAAATAGACAGGCCTGTGGTTTTATGGCGCTCAGACAATCCATGATGGTAGCTGCATTAGGACTACCCATGCCAAAATTAATGATAGTTATTCCGTCTGCTGTTGCGCTGCGCATAGCTTTATCTTGTCCATCTACTGGAACTCCGTGCCATTCTGCAAACTTTTTCACATAATTGTCAAAGTTGGTTAGCAGAATATAATGACCAAATGATTCCAGGGCGACACCTGTATACCGCGGTAACCAATTCTCTACGATGCTCTGTTTTGTTTTCATCTAAAACAAATTTACACCTAATTAATATGTTTTGCCTAATTTGAAACGGTGACGCAACTTAATCTTCCGGCCTACAACCCATCTATAAAAAGGGAACAGGGTAAAGTATATATTTTTGACAATATCAGGAAGAAGTATGTGGTTTTAACACAAGAGGAGTGGGTGCGCCAGCACTTTGTTAATTACCTCATCCAAGAATTGAAATACCCAAAGTCGCTATTCAGAATTGAAGGAAGTATTTCTTACAACAGGTTACAAAAGCGATCGGATATTTTGATTTACAACCGACAAGGAAAACCATGGATGTTGATTGAATGTAAATCCCCAGACATAAAACTATCTCAAAGGGCGTTTAACCAGGTTGCAGTTTACAACATGACAATAGGCGCTGAATTCATTGCCGTAACAAATGGAATGATACACTATTGCTATGTTGCCTTAAAGCAAGGATCGGATATTAAGTTTTTAGATGAATTCCCCCAATTCCTATAAGTGAAAAAATATATTAGGTATTTAGAGTTGTGATGAATTGAATTCTTTTTATACAAGAAACTCAGCTACATCAGTAAACGGTAAATTGAACTGGTCTGCAACTGCTTTGTAAACTACCTTGCCGTTAATCATATTAAGACCTTTCTTAAGATCCCCGTTGTCCTGGCAAGCTTTCTTCCAACCTAGGCCAGCCAATTTTATCGCATAGGGCAATGTGGCATTTGTTAAGGCAAGCGTAGACGTGTAAGGAACAGCCCCGGGCATGTTAGCCACGCAATAATGAACAACATCGTCAATAATGTATGTTGGATCTTCGTGCGTTGTTGGTTTACATGTTTCAATACACCCTCCCTGGTCTACGGCAACATCCACCAACACGGTGCCGGGACGCATGGTCTTGAGCATATCTCTTGTAATCAGTTTCGGAGCTTTTGCACCAGGTACCAATACTGCTCCAATAATCAAATCGTGTGTTTTTACCAATTCTCTTAAAATATATTCACTGGAAACAATGGTGTGAACATTCTTGGGCATTACATCATCCAGATAGCGAAGTCGGTTAATGTTCAAGTCGGTGATGATAACATCAGCACCCATTCCGGCTGCTATCTTCGCTGCATTGGTACCTACCACACCGCCACCAAGAATAAGTACTTTGGCAGGCATTACTCCAGGTACCCCGCCTAACAATATACCTCTGCCTTTCAATGGCTTTTCCAGGTATTTTGCTCCTTCCTGAATGGCCATTCGCCCTGCGACTTCAGACATTGGAACAAGTAATGGTAAACTACCATCAGGACGTTCTACAGTCTCATATGCAAGGCAAACAGATGCTGTCTTTATCATTGCATGCGCAAGGGGTTCGTATGAGGCAAAATGAAAATAGGTGAATACAAGTTGGTCTTTCTTGATAAGACCATATTCTTGCTCAATAGGCTCTTTCACCTTCATAATCATCTCTGCAATTCCGAAAATACTTTCAGCGGTTGGAAGAATTTTTCCACCGGCACCAATATATTCCTCGTCATTGAAACCACTGCCCTCACCGGCTTTGGTTTGAATGTATACTGTATGTCCACGTTTAACTAACTCTTGCGTGCCAGCTGGTGTAAGCGCTACGCGGTTTTCGTTATTTTTGATTTCTTTGGGTACGCCAATTATCATAGGTATTTATTTAGGAGCTCTGTAATTTAGGTGCGCAAATATAGCACTCGAAAACGATTGAAATAGGTCAAACTTATATTTTTTGATGATTGCGAATTCTAATTCTATGTATGCGTTTTATGGTTCCCTGCGAAGGGGGATGATGTATTATGATGTTTATAAGAACGGATTAGAGTATCAGTTTTCTTCAAAACTGTCTGGATTCAAACTATACGCTTTAAAAGATTATCCAATAGCCATTAAGACGAATCATATTGAGGATTCAATTACAGTAGAAATATTTAAGATAATTGATTCTCAAACAGAAAAAGATATTCATGAATTGGAACTTAGTGTGGGTTATTACTACGATGAGGTAACTATCAAATCAATCACCGCGGGTATTTATTTGTTTAATCATCCTGAAAATTATCCACAAGTAAAGAGTGGTGATTGGGTCCAATTCTTTGGCTCTCGCTAACGATTGCAAGATATTCTTTGGTGCCTTTTTAAGTTTTGAACCCGTGACGGTTTTTGCCTATTTTTGAAGGACCTCCAAAACTGACAGCGGTTGAGCCAACTCAAAAGTATCAAGCAGGGAATATCTACCAAAAAGATTGCAAGCATTCTTGCAGACTATCGCTTAGCGTGCGAAAGCAGGGAGGCAAGTTTGCTTGGACGCAAGGAAGTATTTATGGGCAAAGCTAAGTTTGGAATATTTGGCGATGGTAAAGAGATTGCACAAATCGCCATGGCCAAAGTATTTAAAAATGGAGATCATCGAGCCGGGTATTATCGCGATCAAACATTTATGCTTGCTATTGGGGAACTAACCCTCCAACAATATTTTGCTCAATTATATGCGCACACGGATGTAGAGGCTGATCCTGCATCGGCTGGCCGATTGATGAACGGGCACTTTGCCACAAGGATGATTGACGATAAAGGTGCATTCAAAAAATTATCTCAGCTTAAGAATAGCAGTGCCGATGTATCGCCAACTGCTGCTCAAATGCCAAGGCTTGTAGGACTTGCGTATGCTTCCAAACTTTTCCGTCATAATCCTGGATTGAAATCATTTTCCGATTTATCCATAGATGGAAATGAAATTGCGTTTGGTACAATTGGTAATGCGTCTACAT
>JAENVX010000242.1 GCA_016650355.1 Bacteroidia bacterium
ACCAGTGTTACGCGCATGGCACCTTTAAATAAAGGCTGACCGGTGAGTTTGCTTTTGATCAGGCCAAAAACAACCAAACAAATTGCAGTAATAATTGTTGAGTAAATTAACCCCTGAAAGGAGGATTCATTAAAAAAATAGGCGCTAAGGGGAATGAGACCACCGATAATGTAGGAGCCACCAATTATAAAAGCACTTTGATGCGCCCGATTCTTATGCGGTCTTTCCAGGCCAAGTTCGAAACGCATCATGAAGTCCACCCACTTTTTAGGATGCTTTGCCATTTCTCTGGCGATGGTCTCTTGCAGTTGATCGTTCAGCCCGTACTCGGCAAAAATCTCTTTGGTTTCTGCTATCTCAAGTTCGTGTTTATTTTTAATCTCATCATACTCTCTTCTTTCTTCAGAGTCATAATGCTCAATTTCTGTTCTGCCTGCCAGGTATCCGCCCAATCCCATGGCAATGGAACCTGCTGCAATTTCAGCCAGACCTGCTGTAATAATAATGTCTGTTGAGGCAACAACACCACTAAGGCCAGCGGCCAATGCAAACGGCACCGTTAAACCATCGCTCATGCCAATCACAAAATCCCTTACTTTTTCTGACGATTCAAAGTGCTCTTCCATGGCTTAAATTTAGTAAAGAGTTTTACGCAAACTCCAACACTAAAGAAAACAATAAATGAATTAATTAATAGTTTATCCCTTATTTGCCAATTGTCCGCAGGCTGCATCGATGTCCTTGCCTCTGCTTTTGCGGATGCGTGTGGTGATGCCATTGCTTTCCAGTAAATGCATGTACATGTTCAATGTTTCATCTGAGGCTTGCTGAAACGCGCCATCGTCAATTGGATTGTATTCGATGAGATTTACCTTGGAAGGAATGATCTTGCAAAATTTTAATAAGGCCCGCGCATGTTCTTCGGTGTCGTTGATTCCTTTCCACACAACATATTCATAAGTGACATTGCGCTTTGTTTTTTGATACCAGTATCGCAGGGCATCGCCTAACTCTGCCAATGGGTTGCTATCATTTATTGGCATAATAGAAGATCGTGTTTTATCCAGTGCAGCATGAAGTGAGACGGCCAGATTGAACTTCACGCCATCGTCCGCCATTTTAATAATCATTTTAGCAATGCCCACAGTAGAAACAGTGATGCGTTTGTTGGCCATGCCCAATCCTTTCTGATTGGTAATTTTTTCAATAGCCTCTGTTACGTTCGCATAGTTCAATAAAGGTTCGCCCATACCCATGAACACGATATTGGTCAGCGGCCTGCCAAAGAAAAGCTCTGCTTGTTCTTTGATGGCTACCACCTGATCATAAATTTCATCTGGACTTAAGTTTCGCTGGCGTTTGAGTCGCGCGGTTGCACAAAACTTGCATGCCAGGCTGCAGCCCACCTGTGAAGAAACGCAGGCAGTGATCCGTTTCTCCGTTGGGATCAATACGGATTCTACAATTAATCCGTCATGAAGCGTGACGGCATTTTTAATCGTGCCATCAGTGCTGCGCTGCATGTTATCCACTTTGATGTGATTGATCACAAAGTGCTCTTTCAACATGTCACGCAATGGCAATGAGATGTTGGTCATCTGCTCAAAGTTTTTTGCGGACTTCATCCACAACCACTCGTACACCTGTTGTGCCCGAAATGGCTTTTCGCCATGCTGAACGAAAAATTCCTTGAGCTCGTCAAGTTTAAGTTTGCGAATGTCGCGCCTCGAGGTAATTGTTTCCATTTTTAACCTTTCATCTTTTTTGGGTCTTGCCGCGTGTCGAAGATGTCGGTAATTAATATATATTCCTCTTTGATGGTGTATATAATTTTATAATGGCTTACGACCACTCTTCGATGAGATACTTGAAGATGTTCCAGGTAGTCCTCTTTTTGACTCATATAAATATTGACGAGAATTTCATCCGCCCTATCTAAAATCTGATCCCTTATTTGAATTGCTTTGTGCGGAGGCATTTCTTGTGTATGAACTAAAAAATCTAAAATATTCTGAAGTTGCTCAAGAGCATTGTCAGAATAGATTACTTTCATTTATTCAAGAACTTGTCCGTTCTCTTAATGACTTCTTCGCGAGTGTAGAAACGTCCTGCTTTAAAGTCCTCTTCAGCCTTTAGTGCTCTGGAAACTAGTTTTGCCTGCAAAACAGGATCAATGGGAGGATGGTTAAGTAGATCCTTGATAGTATCTAGCACCATAGGATCATCCTCCAGGTCAATCCTTTGCTTAATTTCTTCTTTAATGGCAACGATATCCATAACCAAATTTAATCATTTTACTTTAGAATAAACCCTCGCTTCGCAATCCCGTGCTGCATTGTGAATGCGCAGCGTTGATGCTCCTAATTCATCAAGAATAAAACGTTGTGTAATCATTCCTGATTTTTTGTCTATAAAATGAAGCTCTTGCCCATCGATGTTCCATTTGAAGTAGTTCATGCTGCTTCTTTTTTTCTTTCCAGCTGAAAAAACTCCCTCTTCCGCTCCCCCCTTTTTATCAAACGTTATCATTCTGGCCACGGCATTTTGGGAACTTCCCATCCCTTCCTCCAATTCTCTTTCAGTATTAGTTTTTACAAACTGATTCAAAAAGCAAGTCTTTTCTTCTGTCAATTGCCATGTTCCAACAATAGCTTGAGCTGATGAAGTAAATACCCAAAGAGCAATAATCAAAGTCATGAAGTATTTCATATACGATCGGTTTACAAATTCAAAATTACGCTAATTTCATGCCTCAATTCTTTGACTATGGTCAGAAGCGTCTTAATTATTCTTTTAGTAACCTTTTTGACAGCTTTTTTCTGGTCATGCAAGACTGCGATTAAGGAGGATGATCAACTTCTGGATAATTTAATGCAGAGGGATGCCAGCCAGTTCAAACGGATATTGGATAACAAAGATTCTTTTGAGGTCCAAATCATTTACACCCAAATCAACCGCGATACGAATAACTATCCTCACTTTAGCTCATTCTATTATAATGTTGATTCCACCAACTATTTCTATCCAGCCTCCACGGTCAAGTTGCCACTGGTATTGCTTTCGCTGGAGAAGTTAAGAGAACTGAACATAAACGGCCTTGATAAATATACACCCATGTTTCACGATAGCGTGTATTCGGGCCAACTGACATCAACAAACGATTCAACATCTGAAAATGGATTGGCTTCCGTATCGCATTATGCTAAAAAGATTATGATAGTAAGTGATAACGATGCATTCAATAGGCTTTATGAATTTGTAGGGCAAGAGCAAACAAACAAGAAATTGATTGATAAGGGATATGGGATGCGCATCTTGCACAGACTGGAAAGGCCATTATCACCGGATCAAAACAGACATACAGAAGCTGTTCGGTTTATAAGAAACGATTCACTCATTTTTTCTCAACCCATGCTTGTCAACAGGGATTCTATTCAGGCGCCATCGAGTGTGTTGAAAGGAACTGGGTACATGAAAAGCGATTCGTTGGTAGAGAAACCTTTTGATTTTACATATAAGAACTTTTATTCACTAACGGATCAGCAAAAGCTCCTGCGCTCTCTATTGTTCCCAGAAACGGTGGAGCCGAGCCTGCGCTTCGATCTTTCTGAGGAAGACCGTCAATTTGTTTTAAAATATATGTCACAACTCCCCACGGAAACTTTATTTCCGGCCTATAAAAAGGATACTGCCTATTATGATGCGTATTGCAAGTTCCTCATGTTTGGGGATAACAAAACCGAAATACCATCTGGGATCAGGATATTTAATAAAGTGGGGGATGCCTATGGCTATCTCATCGACAACGCCTACATCGTAGATTTTGAGAAAGGAGTAGAGTTTATGCTTTCAGCAGTTATCAATACAAATACGGATGGGATTTATAACGACAATAGATATGAATACAAGACTTTGGGCTATCCATTCATGAAAAACCTGGGCCAATTGATTTATAACTATGAGCTGAAGCGGAAGCGCGCAGTACCTCCCGATCTATCCGATTTTGTCTTTGAATACGACCATTGATATTACTAGCAACGACCATTTTAAAATTAGTTTGGACAAAACAATTCATTAAACGAACTTTTCGGCCATTTTAACTTCTGTATGCAAAAAACCAACGCCATCATTATTACAGCAGGTCATCTCGACTCTAACAATGGTAAAACTGCTCACGGCCTTATTCGAGGGACCGACCGATTCAATATTGTTGGTGTGATTGACGATAAGTACCCAGGCAAAGACGCTGGCGAGGTGTTGGATGGAAAAAAGAGATACATTCCCATCTATTCCACCATAGAAGATTTTGCTAAGAATGGTAAGGAGAAAGCAACCTACGGGATTGTAGGTGTGGCTACCAAAGGGGGCACCATCCCAGATTCGCTTCGTGCCATATTAAAGGACGCCTTAATCCATGGCTACGGAATAGTAAATG
>JAENVX010000243.1 GCA_016650355.1 Bacteroidia bacterium
CAAAATTCCGTTTAATATCAGGCGAGGCAAGAAATCCACCCATAGCAGGATTAATTTGCACCCGCGGAAAAAGTGTTGCAGCTACCTTCCCCGCTTTGGTGAGTTCGATTTCGTAAAATGTATTTTCTGGATATACCTCGAAGGTATCTTTGGTTGCATATAGTTTTCTGCCATTGAACAGAATGTCTTTTTTTGCAACCACTTTGAATGGATCTTCAGTAAGTTCGATGTCACTCTTCTTTACATAACCAGATTTGTGCCTGGGTTCTATCCGCTCCCCTAAATACTCTAGGTTATATTGAGCCATTGATCGAGGCTCATTCATAAAGAGCAATAAATTATCCCGGTTGAATTCAGTGCCAGCTTCTTTAATGTAAACTAATCCTGTATTATTTAAAGAAACAATTTCGGAATAACCGGACGAAAACATGATTCCAATAAGGATCATTCCTATGCCAATATGAGAGATAGCTCCTCCAGATAGTTTCGGATTTACTTTATAAAGTGTACCCAACGTTTTGAAGTTGGACACAATTATATAGACCCCTGCAAGCGTTAAGAGCAAATAGGTTGGGTGATAGACACGCGTGAGAGTAATGATGGCCGCGAATGCAACAAGTGTGATAAGTATAGGTACAAGAATTTCCTTCTTCCAATTTCCTTCTGTCATTTTTCGCCACCAAAAAAACTGACCAGTGCCCGACAGTAAAGCGACAGCAACACCGAACCACAACTGGAACTTGGAATAAAATTCAATTTGATTCGCAGGAGGAGCCAGATTAGAGACACCACCAAAAAGCCTGACAATACTATTGTAGACTGGTATTGAAGTTGGCAATAGCACCTGGAAGCCCATTAAGCAGAGGGTTGTGGCACCTAAAAATATCCAGAATTCACGCGAGTAGGTTAAAACTTCTTTTTCAGAAGACGGAATCTCTTTCCATCGCATTGCTGACAAAATGATGGCTGCAAGTGTGAAGAAGACGAGATAAACCAACAGTTGCCCAGAGAGGCCAAGATCAGTAAATGAGTGAACCGATGATTCTCCTAAAATTCCGCTACGTGTTAAAAATGTTGAGTAGAGTATGAGCA
>JAENVX010000244.1 GCA_016650355.1 Bacteroidia bacterium
GGCAGACCATACCAGTTAGATTGAAGAGAAAAGGAGAAGAGTTGACGATAAATGTCACTTTTTAAAATAGGTATATCGCGGATGAAGCCATATCTCTTGTTACTTTCTGTTTCTATTCTTGCCTCATGTAGTCCTCGAAAACAAGCTGAAACAAAAATTGATAATAGTATTCTAACCTATTCAACTCGTGCTGTTCTCCCGCACGACACCAAAGCCTTTACAGAAGGGTTAATTATTCACAACGGAAAAGTGTTTGAAAGCACAGGAGGTGAAAATTCCTGGATAGCCGAAGTTGATGTTGAGTCGGGTATTCAAAATAAGAAAGTGCAACTTGATAAAAGTTATTTTGGAGAAGGAATCACCATCTTAAACAATAAAATATATCAGCTTACCTGGAAAAATAAAATCGGCTTTGTCTACGACCTTGCTACCTACACGAAAATCGATGAATTCTCGTATGAACGAGAGGGCTGGGGAATCACGCATAATAATCACGAACTGATTGTAAGCGATGGCACCGAAACACTATACTTTTTAGATACAGCAGAATTTTCAATCACAAGAAAGTTGGTTGTTAAAGAGAATGGAATAAAAACAACAAACCTTAACGAGCTTGAATATATTGAAGAGTATATTTTCGCCAATCAATGGGAAACCAATTACATTCTAAAAATTGATCCTGAGGATGGAACAGTGGTTGGCAAATTTGATCTTTCTGAATTCACGAAAAAAGCCAAATGGATGTATCCTCAGTCTGATGTTCTTAATGGAATAGCCTATAACTCAAAAACAAAAGATATCCTGGTCACAGGAAAATACTGGCCGCTTTCCTTTATCATCCGTCTGAATTAGTTCGTACAGTACAAATTTACTACCCGTATCATTTCTTTCTTGAAACGAGAAAATATAAAATTAAACCTGGAACCATCGTTAAGCATGAATACAACAATATGCGAGAATCTTCTTTGGTTATGTACCAAATCATCCAACAAGTACATAGTGTAAAAATTATTGGTGGGAGCGGATAAAGAGGGAGACTATAAGGTCGTTCACCCTTCTTATACATTCTTCGAAGCTGAAAAATTCCCAGCACCGTAATCATGGAAAAAATGGAAAGGCTTACGGAAATGTATTGAATGATCTCTTTAAACGAACTTACCAGCACCAGAAAAATTGACCATGTAGCCTGGACAATGAGTGCCATATATGGCATGTTAAATCTATTCTTCGCAGAAAAATTATTTAACAAAGGATAATCCTCCCCCATCGCCTCGGTTACCCGTGGCCCCGCAATTGTCATGGCACTTAAAGTTGAAAGTAACGCAAAGCTGAACAAGCCTGAAAAAACCATTCCGATGCGAGGACCAAATAATTTCTGAGCCACCACATTTCCAATGTCGTTTTGGCCCTGGAGTTCGTCAAAAGTTGCCACGTATAGAAACATACCGTTTAGCGCCAGGTACACAAACGCGACAATCACTGTTCCTGCAATTAATGCGATTGGCAAATTCCGAGTTGGCTTTTCCAAATTTCCCGCTATGTATGAGGCCGCATTCCATCCTGTATAGGCATACACAACAAAGACTAAGGAAATTGCAAAACCGGGGCTCAGGATTAGATTCAAATCACTCATAACCGGCATGAAAGAAATGCCTGAAACGCTTGACCCAGAAACAAAAATGGGAGCCAGGCAAAAGAAAACAATTAGTGAAAGCTTAGCAGAGGTAAGAATTGTTTGAGCAATACCCCCCGCTTTGACACCAAACCAATGAATTGTTGTAACAACGAGGATGGCTGCAACGGCCACAAATTTTGTAGGAATTCCCAATGCGTCCTTAGAGTATTCACCGATGGCAATTGCAACAGCTGATATTGCACCTGCAAAACCTACGATAGCACTCATCCATCCACCAACAAATCCAAGTGCAGGGTGAAATATCTTTCCCAGATAATAGTACTCACCTCCTGATCTTTTTAAGGTGGTGGAAATCTCCGCATAGGTGAAAGCTCCTGATAAGGCTATCAATCCACCAATAAACCATAACACAAGTATGGCAAAACCAGAAGGAATTGGTCCAACCTGATAGCCCAACGAGGTGAACACACCTGTTCCAATCATGTTGGCAATAACTAAAGCAATCGAGACTTGTAAGGTATAGTTCTTGGAGGGAGTCATGCGTATCTTAATGTTAAGATCAGCATTCAATTCACCAATTACAAAATGCAATTAGGCAACCCAATTCTTACTATCATTTTAAATTAAAATCATTGATAATGCTGACGCAGATGCTTATTTTACAGAATAATAAATTACTTATGAAACTGATATTTAGCTTGTCTCTATTCCTTCTTTTCAGCGCCCCCACAGGTGCCCAAAATAGAGATTCAGCTTATGTGCGCGATAACTATGAGAAGATGGAAGTCCAGATAGCCATGCGCGATGGAATAAAACTTTTTACGTCAATTTATTTACCGAAGGATAAATCCAAAACATATCCAATACTGATGCAGCGCACCTGCTATAGTATTGAGCCTTACGGACCTGATAAATTTGAGAGATCACTTGGGCCATCAAAATATCTAATGCGCGATGGATACATCATTGTTTATCAGGATGTACGCGGACGCTGGATGTCGGAAGGGTCGTTTGACAACATGCGCCCTAATATTCCAGGCAATGACCGGAAAAATAAAACTGCAATTGACGAATCTTCTGATACATGGGACACCATTGATTGGCTCATTAAAAACATCAAAGGGAATAACGGCAAAGTGGGCATGTGGGGCATTTCTTATCCCGGCCATTACACCGCTGCAGGCATTCCGGATGCGCACCTCGCGTTAAAGGCATCTTCTCCACAGGCTCCAATTTCAGATTTCTTTTTTGACGACTTCCATCACATGGGCGCCTACTTACAAAGTTATACTGCTGCCTTTGCAGTCTTTGGTTATCAAAAGGATAAGCCAACTACGGAGAGTTGGTATGATGATAAAATTATGAGGTTCTATGAGGATCTCCCGAATGATGGATATGAGTTTAATCTAAAGTTAGGGCCTTTAAAAAATGTTACAGAAAAATATCACAAGGATAATTTTTTTTGGCAGCAAATTATTGATCACCCAAATTATGATGAGTTCTGGCAGAAGAGAAATTTACTACCACACCTCACCAATGTAAAGCATGCGGTGATGACAGTGGGTGGCTGGTATGATGCAGAAGATTTGTACGGTCCTTTAAACATTTACAAGAAAATCGAATCCACCAGCCCATCAGCCAGTAATACGATTGTAATGGGACCTTGGAGTCATGGCGACTGGGCACGCGAAAGAGGATTTCAAATGGTAAACCACATTTATTTTGGAGATAGCATCTCAACTTTTTATCAACGTGAAATAGAGCGCAAGTTTTTTAATTCAAATCTGAAAGAAGGCGCACAAGCAGCACTGCCGGAAGCATATATGTTTGATTGTGGATTGAAACAGTGGAGACAGTTTACAGAATGGCCATCAAAAGAAATCCCTCCTATGAAACTTTACTTCGCAGAGAATGGGAAGCTTTCAATAAATAACCCTACGAAAGAGGAAGCAATATTTGAATATGTTAGCGATCCTTCCAAGCCAGTTCCCTATACCTCCCAAACCGAAAGTCTTGTTTTCACACCCAGGAGATTTATGTCTGATGACCAGCGCGCAGCGTCCACACGGCCAGATGTGATTACCTTTCAAACGGATCCGCTTCCAGATCAAGTAACGCTTGCCGGAGAAATCATGGCGAAATTAAAAGTTTCGATGTCAGGATCGGATGCGGATTTTGTTGTGAAACTGATTGACGTGTATCCCGATGATACACCACAAGAGAAAAGGAATCCTGCCAATATCATCATGGGTGGCTATCAACAATTAGTACGGCATGAAGTTATGCGTGGCCGTTTCAGAAATAGCTTTGAAAAACCTGAGCCATTTAAGCCTAATGAAATCACAGATGTGCAATTTGCGTTACAAGATATTCTCCACACCTTTAAAAAAGGTCATAAAATTATGGTGCAGATTCACAGCACCTGGTTTCCTTATATTGACCGCAATCCGCAGAAATATGTGGACAATATTTACAAAGCCAACGAAGAAGATTTTATCAAATCATCTATCAGAGTTTATGGCTCATCTGTTGTAGAAATTGGCGGAGGCGAAAAGTTGAAAGCAAAAATTGAAACAAAAAAATAACTTAATGAAGTTTGGTCTTTGGGATCATAATAATGGAATCAACAAAAAAATCACTTTTGCTTTAAGCTTACTACTTTCTGCTTCTTATTCGCTTGCGCAAAAACCTTGGGACACAATCCCTAACCTCCCCCTGCATTACACTCAAAGGATTGAGGCCTTTCGAAAAGAACCAATTGCAACCGGAAAAATAATGTTTCTGGGCAACAGCATTACCGAGGGAGCAGATTTTCAAAAACTTCTTAAAGATTCTACCGTCATTAATCGTGGTATAAGTGGAGACATCACGTTTGGCATTCTGAATCGGGTAGATGACGTGATCAAGCGAAAACCGGCCAAACTGTTTGTCATGATCGGCATCAATGATCTTTTCAAAGAGATACCCGATGAAGTGGTCCTGCAGAATGTAATTACATTCGTCAGAATAGTAAAATCAGGGTCACCAAAAACAGAACTAATCCTACAAAGTATACTTCCTGTCAATAAGTCCTTCAAGAATTTCCCTAAGAATTATGATAAGGAAGATCATATTACCACCATCAATGCGCAGCTTAAAAAATTAAGCAAGCACTTTGGCTACACGTATATTGACTTGTACAATCAGTTTACGAATACCAACGATCAGTTGGAAGAAAAATATTCATACGATGGATTACATCTGAATGCTGTTGGTTACACGTTTTGGGTTGAAATTTTGAAAAGGGAGAAATACTTATGAGATTGGCACGTTGTAACCAAATAAAATGAGAGTATATATTATATTTCTTTGTCTTTGCAGTTTCACTGTTTCTGCCCAATTCAAAAATATTATGTTGGCCGAACAGAAAGATGGCGTCTATCCGCCATTAGAACCAAGCATTGCCATCAACAAAAAGGATCCTAATAATATTGTGGCAGGAATTGTCCTTGATCGGGCTATCTATACAAAGGATGGTGGCATATCGTGGCAGGAGTCGATCCTGACATCCCCTTATGGTGTTTTTGGTGACCCTGCCGTGATCTCGAACGCAAAAGGAGAGATTTATTTCTTTCACCTGGCCGATCCCAGTGGAAAAGGTAGAAATGATGATGCCTGGCTCGACCGCATTGTCTGTCAAAAATCTACTGATGGGGGTGCCACATGGTCATCCGGGAGCTCAATTGGATTTGAGCCGCCAAAAGATCAGGACAAACAGTGGCCTGCAGTGCATCCGAAGAAAGATTATGTTTACACCACCTGGACCCAGTTTGATAAATATGGTTCACCTGACTCTACGTGTCACTCCAACATAATGTTTAGTATGCCGACCAGCGGAGGGAAAAAATGGAGTGATGCCCGGCAGATCAATCAATATTCGGGCGATTGCTTAGATGGCGACAATACAACCGAAGGCGCTGTACCCACAGTCTCATTGGAAGGAAAAATATTTGTTGCATGGTCGAATAAAAATAAAATCTACTTTGATCGTTCTTACGATGACGGAAAGATGTGGCTGCAAAATGACATTGCTATTGCTGACCAGCCAGGTGGATGGGAAATGGATATACCGGGCTTGAGTCGCTCCAACGGAATGCCGGTTCTAATGATTGACAACAGTCCTAGCCGATATCACGGAAGTTTATATTTGGTGTGGGCCGACCAGCGCAACGGAGAAAGCGATACCGACATTTGGTTAATGAGATCGGGCAATCGTGGCGACAATTGGACATCACCTATTCGAATAAATAAAGATACAGTGGAGACAGGTGCAAAAGGAAAGCATCAGTTCTTGCCTTGGCTTGCAGTGGATCAAGCCACTGGTTTTATATACATTGTGTACTATGACAGAAGGAATTATGACGATCTTCAGACAGATGTGTACCTCGCTTACTCAACGGATGGTGGAAGCTTATTTACGGAAACAAAAATAAGCGAAAGCTCTTTCGTACCTACGGAATCAAAATTCTTTGGGGACTATAATAATATCTCTGCCCATAAAGGCGTCATTACACCCATCTGGACGCGCATGGATGATGGCCGCACCAGCGTGTGGACAACGGTGATCAAAGATACCGACTTGCTTAAAAAGTAACGCTGGTCAGTTATTTATCGTTTTCGATTCTATTGGTTCCCTCGCAATTTCCAATAGTGCTTTCTGAAGTACCTCCGCAGGCTGCGCTCCCGAGATGCCATACTTATTGTTAATTATAAAGTAAGGAACGCCACTGATGCCGCGTTGAGCGTTCATCCGCTCTTCCATTTCTACCTCTACAACTCCTTCATCGGAATTTAATAAGTTGGAAACTTTTAGTGGATCTAGTCCTGCTTTGGTAGCTACCGCAACAAGATTTTCATTTTTTGATAAATCAATGCCTTGTTCGAAGTATGCATTTAGAAATGCTTCTTTTACTTCCAACTGTTTGCCTTCGCTTTTCGCAAATTGAATTACGCGATGCGCGTCACGTGTATTCGGAGATGTCTTCTGAATATCAAAATTGAATTTCAATCCCTCACCGGCTGCAGTATTTACTACATTGTTTGTCAATTGCTGATATCTATCTTCTCCACCAAACTTATTTACTAAATGTGCCTTTAGATTTTCCCCTTCTTTAGGCATATCCGGATTAAGTTCAAACGGATGAAATTCAACTTCCACCTCTACCCGATCGGCAATTAAGTCAATTGCTTTTTCTAATCTTCGTTTGCCAATGTAGCACCAGGGACACACCACATCCGATACTATATCTATTTTGATTTTAGTCTTACTCATTCAAGGTAAATTTTTCTAACAACTTAGGTTTGATTGTAATAGTTCCATCAAAGGCACGAACCTGAATTGCTATTGATAAATGATTGATGATACAAAGAAAACATAATGATTATTAAAAAAACTTTTTCTTTAATGCAGGACTGCCCCTCGGCCAGGGATAGAAACGAAAAGCCGCAGCGGAGGGTAGGCACATGTGATGGGGCAAGGGTTGCAGTGTATAGCCCGGTGGCGTTTCGCCAGGCCGCCAAATAACAGCAGTTGAAAACATTTGGCATCAGTATTCTGTTATCGATAATAAGTGGTTATTTAAAGACCTTTGAATTATCTTTGCGCCTCAAACTAGAAAACAAACAAACATGATAGCAACAGAAAAGCTCAATTTTAAGGTAAAAGACATCGCCTTGGCCGATTGGGGCCGCAAAGAGATCAAATTAGCTGAAGCAGAAATGCCTGGTCTGATGGCCTTGCGCGAAGAATTTGGCAAGAAAAAGCCATTGAAAGATGCGCGTATTGCTGGCTGTCTTCACATGACTATTCAAACTGCTGTGTTAATTGAAACGCTAGTTGAATTAGGTGCTCAGGTTTCATGGTCGTCTTGCAATATTTTTTCTACTCAAGATCATGCCGCTGCAGCCATTGCAAAAGCAGGTGTGCCTGTGTTTGCCTGGAAGGGATTGAATGAAAAAGAATTTGATTGGTGCATTGAACAAACGCTTCACGCATTTGAAGATGGCAAGCCATTGAACATGATTTTGGATGATGGTGGTGATCTTACGAACATGGTGTTGGATCGCTTTCCTGAACTTGTACCAGGAATAAAAGGTATCTCTGAAGAAACTACTACAGGTGTACACAGATTAATAGAACGTATGAACAATGGAAAACTTCCATTGCCTGCTATTAACATTAATGACTCTGTTACGAAGTCAAAGTTTGACAACAAATACGGATGTAAAGAATCTTTAGTTGATGCGATACGCAGAGCAACGGATGTGATGATGGCTGGAAAGGTTGCGTTAGTAGCAGGTTACGGAGATGTTGGTAAAGGTTCTGCTGCTTCATTACGCGGTGCAGGTGCGCGTGTAACCGTTACTGAAATTGATCCTATCTGTGCATTGCAAGCAGCCATGGATGGCTTTGCGGTGAAGAGAATGGATGATGCCGTGAAAGAAGCTGACATCATTGTTACGGCAACTGGGAACTTCGGAATTGTATTAGGACGTCACTTTGAGAATATGAAAGACAAGGCCATTGTTTGTAACATTGGTCATTTCGATAATGAGATTGATGTGGCTTGGTTGAACAAAAACGCTACGAAAGATGAAGTGAAGCCACAAGTAGATTTGTATACGTTGAAGAATGGTCGTCAGGTGATCTTGTTGGCCGAAGGCCGCTTGGTAAACTTAGGTTGCGCTACTGGTCACCCTTCGTTTGTTATGTCAAACTCTTTCACCAATCAGACACTTGCACAATTAGAACTTTGGACGAATACAGATAAGTATGAAAACAAAGTCTATATGCTGCCTAAGCATTTGGATGAGAAAGTTGCGCGTCTTCATTTGAAAAAGATTGGTGTTGAGCTGGAGGAATTATCTTCAGAACAAGCTAAATATATTGGTGTTGAAGTAAAAGGACCATTCAAACCTGACTACTATCGATACTAGTCTCTCTGCTTGCAAATAGAGAGGAACCCTGGAGCATTGTGCTTCAGGGTTTTTTTTTTATGTTAAAATAATAGAAGGTGGAAAATTGTGGCAATTGAATATACTAGCTACCAAATACTCCAAACATATTCAGGATGAATATACCA
>JAENVX010000245.1 GCA_016650355.1 Bacteroidia bacterium
AATGTATTGTGATTGAAGGATAGTTTAAACAGCATCAAGACGCCAGCGGCAGGCTGCAAGTTTAATTGGTGGGATCAGCTAACAGATTGCGGCTTGAAGCTTGCTACAAATAATATTAGAATCATGAAAAGCAATCTTTCCCTATTCTCTTTCCTACTGATCGCACTAGGATGTGCTGCCCAAAAATCAAATAGCTCTAAGACGCATTATGAAGACCTTTCTTTGGTACGCCCAAAGTTTGCTTTGCCAACGGATTCAATTAGGAAATCGGAGAATACAGAGGTTAAGCCGTTGGTGACTCCCACTAAAAATGTAAACGCGAAAGTGGATTTTGTGCTCGACAGCATTGACCGGTTAAACGGGATGCGCAAATTCATCGAAGGGTACACCATTCAAATATATTCCGGCCAGAATAGGGAGGAGGCGAATAACGCCAAAAAGAAAATGGCAAATGAAGTAACGGGGCTTAGTGCCAGTCTTCAATATATTCAACCAAAATTTCGTGTGCGGGTAGGTAATTACTTTTCTAAACTTGAGGCCCAAAAAGATCTCACGTTGTTGAAGCCCCATTTTCCCAATGCGATCTTAATTCCGGAGAAGATTCCAATCCGGTAAGAGCAATCTACTTCACCCAATAGTCAATCACAGTTACTTTATCTAAGTGCGGCAAAAGCACCTCCACAAAAGCTTTGTGATCGGGGTGTACTAAATAATCATCTCTGTCTTTTTCACTTGTAAAGCTGGCTAGGAAGCAATGGGTTAATCCCTGGTTCAAATTTTCAGGGCTGTTGTTTGTACCCCATTCAAAGTCTTTGATGAGTTTAATTTTGCCTTTCAAGGCTACAAATGCATCTTCTACTACCTTTACTTCTTGTGCAGTTGACGCATCCTTAAACTTAAACAGGACCACGTGGCGCAGTACTTTATTAGAAGACTTAGATTGAGCCTGAGCAGGTGATGTTATCATGGCAAAGCATATTAATAGTAAGAAAGCAAAAAGAATAATTTTTTTCATAACGTTAATTTTAGGATAGTTTTACGGTCAACCCATTGATTTTGTTCTTCCAAGCAAAGTAAGTTCAACTACAATCATGTTCTTATTAAAATTAGAATAAAGCAGTTTTACGTAATCCAAGTTCTGCATATCGTTGGCAATATCAAAACCAATATGAAACTCGGACGCATTGTATTTTAGAAACTCCATTATGTTGCCAGTGCCTCCAGCCTTCACTAAGAGTTTTAGAACATCCAGATGAATTTTAGCGGGAGTCATTTGAAGTCTTATGGTGTTTCTGCCCGTAGCGAGTTAATCCATCCCGCAATTATTAAAGCTTCGCCTTTAGGAACCTGCGGCATTGCGACCATGGGCGTCTCATGCTCCGGCCAATTCTTAGGTTCGGGAGTATAAATTAAGTTAACAATCCTATCGTTGCTATACTTGCGCTTAGCAATGTCTGCATATGATGGGCCAACTTGTCGTTTGCTTACCTGATGACAGGCTGTACATGTATTCTTTACTAACAGAGGCTCTATTTCAGCATAGGTCAGTTTCTTTGTTGAAGAGGATGCTGTTTTTGATTTTGTGGGAGCAACTACCGGCTTTGCGCTCCTTTTGATACTCAATTCTGACATAGGCAGTTTATCGCCATCCGGAATATTATTTAGGGTATAATATGCAGTGTTGTGTAACACAGGAAGGTTGCTGTCTTTTGAACGGATGCCAGCAGCATTAATTTCATGCAAATAATACTGCCTAAGGTTATCAATCACCAACCGCACTTTCATTCCGTCTTCTGAAACTTTTACTCCCTTGATAACCAGTCTTTCGTCATTTACTGCAGGGCTTCCATACACGGGGTGATATTTGTAGATGTAACTTCTGCCAACATACGAATCAACATTTTCGGCCGTTGCTTTATCCACCGGGTAAGTGAATTCTATCTCAAATCCATCCGGCATAGCATTCACAGTTTTCATTTCCATGGGCACCTTGCCGGTCCAAATTAGGCGTTGCAAACCGGCAGTTGATGTTCCGGCAGATCCCCATCCCCGATTAGTTAATCCCGCATACAACGAACCATCATGACCCCAATTCATACGTAGAACACCCGACTGAAACCCCGCTCTGAAGTCAAACGCTACTCCTTGATAATCTCCTTTTACTTTTTCCATCACCACGCGCATGATTTTGCTTTGACCTTGGTCACCAACAAAAACCTGCCCAGCAAATGGGCCAAACTTTCCAGCTGTTTCATCAGTGATGATTTCAGAATTGGAAATACCCAACACGCCATGAGGCAACCATACTGCAGGCAACCTAGTTTCAGGGAAATCGTTTTTTAATTCGAAAAAAAAGTTTGGATCTTTTTCCTCTTGAATGTTTTCTGGTTTTATGGCTTGACCTTCTTTCCGAAATTGTCGGGGATCGACTCTAGCATAGAGCTGTTGGGTTGAAATTTTTACGGGTGAGTTGGGCTGGCCGGTCCACTTTAGGCCAGCGGGGTGACCTGTGAAACTTCCTTTTGTAAGGTGAAATATTCCTCCGGATCCTTGCCAGTCGCCCTGGTTATCGTCATAAAAAAGTTCTCCGTTGATCATTCCTAATCCACAGGGTGAGCGCATGCCTGTTGCCCAAGGTTCCATGGTTCCATCAGGTTTAATTTTCAAAGTCCAGCCTCTCCAAGGCACACGACTTTCTCCACGCCACCATTCTTCATTTCCAAAGGCTACGTTGCAAGACACAAAGAAATTTCCATCCGCATCAATCTTTGGGCCAAAAGAATATTCATGATAGTGTCCTGACAAAGGCCAGGCATAAACAGTTTCATAAACGTCCGCTTTACCATCTCCATTTTTATCCATCAATTTGGTAAGTTCTCCACGCTGTGCTACGTACAGGGCCTCTTCTTTGTAAGTCAATCCAAGGGCTTCATGCAATCCTGAAGCGAATAATTTAAATTGAGGTGCCGAGCCATTTTCCATGGTAGGATTTTCAATTGTCCATACATCACCTCTACGTGTGGATATAGCTATTCTACCATCTGGCAAAGTAGCTACACCACCGGCCTCAAGTAAGATACCTTCGGGGGCAGGTATAGAAATGATTTTATAATAATCATCTTCCGTTGGAGTCTTTGATAATTGGGCGGTAGCGCTAAATGCAATTAGCATCATCAAACCTAAAGTGAAATATTTATAGTGTGTCGCTTTCATATCTTTTTGAATTAAAACGTTACCAAATAATTGAATACTTGATTGAATTGTCAATTAAAGTGATCAACTCCTTTTTGCCGTTGACATCACGTATTGTTGGCTGGACACCAGGGCCTATTTTGATATAATATTGTTTGTCATCTATTGCGTATAATCCATCGGGTAACGCAGTAATGCTGCTGCCTTCTGCGAGTTTATATGACAAGCCAGGTTTAGTGCCACGATTTTTAACGATCACCTCATGTGTAATAGCTCTATCATTATCATCAGGATATATTTTGTCTTCAACATCTAAACCATCATATGTGTAGATAAAGATTGGTCTTCCAGAGCCTTCTTCTATGGTATACCCCTTCCCTTTGTAAGGTGTATTGCTTATCTGGGTTTCTTTCAACATAATTGGAAAAGCGTCATTTGGTGTCAGTAGGAACGCAAGAGGTTCATTATTAAAAAGATATTGCACAGCACCTTGGGGTTTAAAAGAACCATCACCCCGGTCGTGCCACATGGGGGTCGCATCAACAAATTTGCCATGCCATACGCAGACAAGG
>JAENVX010000246.1 GCA_016650355.1 Bacteroidia bacterium
ATGGATTCCCACCAAACGTTGAACCGTGTTCTCCGGGTTTGAGTACAAGCATCACCTCATCATTTGTAAGTACTAGTGAAATGGGTAGGACTCCGCCCGAAAGCGCTTTACCTAAGATCAAAATATCTGGTTTAACATTTTCGTGATCAGAAGCCAGCATTTTTCCTGTGCGGGCAATGCCCGTTTGAATTTCATCCATCATCAGCAGCACATTGTGCTTACGGCACAATTGTTCTGCGGCTTTCAAATATCCATCCTGAGGGACATAAACACCCGCCTCGCCTTGAATAGGTTCCATCCACAAAGCGCAAACATTCGGATTGGCTAAAGCTTTTTCGAGTACCGATATATTATCGTAATCCACTATTTCAAACCCAGGCATCAACGGCCCAAAACCTTTTGTTGCAATTGGGTCTGTCGAGGCTGAAATAATGCCTGTAGTACGGCCATGAAAATTTTTCTTCAAAGCAACAATCACGGCCTCGTTGTCCGGAATTCCTTTCTTTGTATAGCCCCATTTGCGGGCAAGTTTGATCGCAGATTCGTTTGCTTCGGCTCCACTGTTCATGAACAATGCCTTATCGTAGCCAAACGTTTCGCAAACATACTTCTCGGCAACCCCTAACTTATCGTTATAAAATGCCCTGGAGGTTAACGTTAGCTCCTTGGCTTGTTCTATTAGAGCGTTGATAATCCGCGGATGACAATGTCCCTGATTGATGGCGCTGTAAGCAGATAGAAAGTCAAAAAATCTTTTCCCTTCCACATCCCATAGAAAGACACCCTCACCCTTGTTTAATACAACGGGAAGTGGGTGATAATTATGTGCACCATATTTATCTTCCAGTATAATTGCTTCGCGGCTAGTCGTGATTTCCTCTACCATAGATTTTGAACTATTTGAATTTGTAAAGGTACTGAAATGGATATTCATTTAATAAAATGAGAAGTTGGCATTTCTTCATTGACCATGGTAAGCTGATTGAAATGATTTAAATTTGTTGTTTAATAGCCGCACGCAAATGGAATCAGCATACGATACTCTAAAACGATTTTTCGAAAGACTTAAGCGGATTGGTTTTTTCGAAAGACTATTTGGATGGGGTGGCATTAAATCGCAAATGATCGATGCCTATGGAGATTTGCAAAAACTGCTCTATGAATCCGAGATTAAGAAATCTGAAATTTCTAAGTTGGAGAATGCGATCTCAATTAAAGAGATGTCAATTGAGACATTACGAAAATCAAAGCAAGATCTTGCGTCTGACAGTTTAGTTAACAAGGAGATAATGACTAGTCTTACTAAACAGAATGAAGACCGAGCCAACCAACTTTCTACGCTCTCAGAATCGAACAAGAATTATTTAAGGAGAGGCACAGAATTATCCAACGAAGTAGCAACCTTAAAGCAAAGACTTGAGCAGTCGGAGCGTGAGCTTCAAAAGGTGATGCAGCAAAATACAGAGCACATAAAGGATGATGAATTTCGAAATCAGGAATATGCAAAGTCTGTTAATGCCTTAAATAAAATACAGGACAAACTTCAGAACGACCGGAATAAGGAACTAGAGGAAAGAAAGAATGCTGAAATCGAGCGCATCCGTAAGCTTCGTGAAACCTGGGGGAATCATCAGGATAATGTTAAGCACACGATCAAAACTATTTGTGCAAAGTACACCATTGAGTATGTTGATAAGGTTCCATTTAAAGGAGAGCCTGATAATACGCTAAAGATCAGCAATGAATTTATTGTATTTGATGCGAAGAGCCCCGGTGGAGAAGATTTATCAAACTTCAGGCAGTATATTAAGAATCAGGCTGAGTCAGTAAAAAAATATGTTAAGGAACCGGATGTAAAGAAGGAAATATTTCTGGTGGTGCCTACCAACACGTTGGAGATATTGGATCAGGTAGTATTTAGGTTGGCTGATTACAATGTATTTGTCGTGTCGCTTGACTCGTTGGAACCAATTATCCTTAGCCTACAAAAAATAGAAGAGTATGAATTTGCAGATCAACTCAGCCCGGAGGAGCGTGAGAATATTTGCCGAGTGTTGGGCAAGTTTGTGCACCTCTCGAAGCGAAGGATTCAAATTGACGGTTTCTTTACCAAGCAGTTTTTTGAATTAGTGTATAGAAGTGAAGCGGACTTGCCAAAAGATATTTTAGAAAAGGTTGCAGAATTTGAGAAGGCTGAGAAGTTGAATCCTCCTATTGAGCGAAGGGCAAAGCAGATCAGCGTTAAGGAGTTGGAGCAAGAGACGACTAAACTAAAGAGCGAGGCCGAGGCAAAAGGGATTATGACACAGGAATCCATCCTTTCCAGTCGATTGAATAAATTGCCGTTGTATAGAACAGAAACGGAAGACTCGATGGATGAGGAACAGGGAAAACTATTTTAAAAGAGAATTACCACAATGAAAGTTACGTCTGATAATAAACTTAAAAAACTGATTGTGGTTGGTGACCGGATGTTAATTCGTCCAGTTAAGGATTCGGACAAGACGGAAAGCGGACTTTACTTACCTCCTGGTGTTCAGGAGAAAGAAAAAATTCAAAAAGGTTTTGTGATAAAGGTGGGGCCAGGCTATCCATTGCCCATGCCAGCCGATGATGACGATCTGTGGAAAGGAAAAGAAGATCAGATAAAATACCTGCCCCTTCAAGCTCAGGAGGGAGACCTTGCAATTTTTTTACAGAGAGGTGCAATTGAGGTAATTTATGAAGGCGAGAAATATTTCATTGTACCGCAAGCTTCTATTCTGATGTTGGAAAGAGAGGAAGACTTATAATTAATTGTATGGCGGGCCTTTCACTCAATGTTCTTCGCACAGGAAAAAAATATAGCTTGATCAACTTTGGCGACCGCTACGAGTTTATCATCGAAAATATTCTAAGTAATGGTGATTTCATATTGAAAGACCTCCACACCCTTGAAAAATATCACTATAAAGATTTGATCAAATTCGGAAAAAGTCGAGACTTCGAGATAAGAGACCTGTAGCCTGTTTGAAAACGCGGCTTTAAATATTTTCGTATCATCAGTTTAACTGATTACTCAAAAGTTGAAATAGGGGAAATTTTGTATCCTATTCTAATGGCCCTTGCTGCAATCTTTTTATAAGATCCTGCTGGTATTGGCTGATAATATAACCTCCATCGCTTTCCTCCGATCTCGTCATCCAACTGATAGCCAATGCTGGCCCCTTCAGTAGAGCTAGATAACATTAATTTACTTCCATCTTTCTTAAACGCAACCTTTTCGGTATTGGGCTGGATCATTCCCGGCCACATTATATTGACCAGATCATATTCAGGAATAAAACCAAGGTCGCCAATCTCAAGTTGCCAAGCTCCCAAGGCAGCACGCATTTCTTTTACTTTTGTCAGATGATCAGGCAACAGCGCGAGGTTATGAACCTCATCCCAATCATTACTCAAATCATAAAGTTCTTCTTCTGGTTTAGTCTTCATAAAAATATACGAAGCATCTCCCTTTAGCTGACCCTGTTGATCCATTTCAATCAATGTTTGAGTCATATCAATTTGCTCCCGATACTTATTGCGATAGAGTAATGGCAATTCTGGCCGAAAATTTCGGATGTAAACAAATCGGCCATCCATTACCGAACGGCTCATATCAGCGGCCTCATCAAATCTATCGGCCGAACCAAAGGCATACTTACTAGGAGTGTTTGTTTTAAAAGGACCAAGAAATGCTTTGGCCTGCATGTAAGAGGGTGGCTTTATTCCTGCTAGTGACAACACCGTTGGACCTAAGTCCATGAGTGAAACAATGTCCTCAACTTTTGTCCCGGCCATTACTCCGTTTGGAAAACGCACAATCAACGGTACTCTTAATCCCGAATTGCCAACAGCGCGTTTTTGTCTTAGCAATGGACCTCCGTGATCAGACCAGAAAAAGATGATGGTTTTTTCCAGCAGACCTTCTGCCTTAAGATCGTCCAATAATTTTCCTACTTGCTGATCTAGCTCAATGATATTCGAATAAACACGACCAACATCCTGACGCACAACTGGAAGATCAGGAAAATATTTTGGGATTCTTACATTTTGTGTTTCGGCCAGCATAGGATCTTCTTTCTTCATCCAGACGCGAGACTCATGTGTCACTTCGTGATTGAATACTGCAAAAAATGGTTGCCCTTTGTTTCTGTTTTTATAGTGAGCTTCTTTTCCGATTTCATCCCATGCAGTAAATGGTGAGTTGAATTGATAATCTGTTTTTGCTGCGTTGGTGGTAAAGTAGCCTGCCGCACGCAGATATTCTGTAAAGACTTTAACATAGGATGGCGGTACCGCTGCGTATTCAGGCACGTTTCTGCCACGGGTGTCTTTCAGGCCAATGTAACTTTTATACGTTTCTTCCTCAGGCTCCCGATAGCGAGCGTGCGGACCTGTGCGCATATTATGTGAAC
>JAENVX010000247.1 GCA_016650355.1 Bacteroidia bacterium
CTATCTATTGTTAAAATTGTTTCTTCCATCTTTTTTTATTTGTTTACGAACCTGAACCCTGATTTTGTTTGTTGCCCTGTTGTGAACCTTGCTGCGTGCTTTGGTTTGCAGCAGGGTTGTTAGGATTGGTTTCTTTTTTGTTACCGTCCTGTGTTTGATTTAACTTGATTTTCTGCTATTTTTATTTAAATTGTGAATTAATATTACCTGACTAAAATAAATATAATTAAAAAGGAATGTGTTACACAATTTTAGAAATAAATTACATGATTCACACATTTTATTTATTTGAATGATGTTGAGCTAATCCTACCTTATTTGCAAGCACATTGCCAAAGCCCCGCAAAGCCAACACAATATTCAAATGCCAACCCAATTAGCCCATTTGGCTTTTTGTCCATCGCATAAAAAAACAAAATAAATTTGTGATTCGTAGATAGGTTAGTGCGGTTTGATAATGATAAATTAATTGAGCTAAAAAATTGACAGAAAGATAAATATAAATAAACACCAGTTGCTAACATAATGTTTATGCAATTGCGGGATAAAGAAAATGCAATAAGGTTTTATCTTCGTTCAATGCTTTGTCATGTAAGGCTGAACGCAGCATGTCGCTATGTCACCTGCACTCACGTTGTATTATTACCTGAATGAGAAAATTTGTTAGTTTCAAACGTGCTACTAATTTAAGCCTGGCAATCTTTGGCTTATTTATTATGTTCCACCTGGCCATAATTATAGGCATAGTCATTTTCAACTATGTTCCAATTGATTTTCTATGGGGTGGCCGCATGGAAACACGAAATCAACTGCTTGGGTTTGAATTCATTTCGCTCATTGTTATGGCGTTCTGCATCCTTATAGTGCTGATACATTCGGAGCGCATAAGAATACCCAAACTGAAAAATGTCGTTCAAATTGCCCTGTGGATTTTATTCGCAATGTTCGTGTTGAATACACTGGGAAATATTATTGCCAAAACCATGTTCGAAAAATTCCTTGCCGTTGTAACGGCCATTCTCTCCATACTATGTTTAAGGCTAGCCTTAGAAAAAAATCAAAAGTAACATTCAAAGATTAAATGATGCCCACTGGAGAAACAGATTTAAGTGAACTGTTGAAGACGTTAAAACCAAACACACTATTGGTGATTTCGTTTTTTGCATGGTCCCTGACCTTTCAAAAATAAATCCAGATGACATCATTATGTTTTTTAAAGAAGGAGAAGGGAACACCATTATCATCAGAAAAGAGTTGGCCGACAGTTTACAACTTAACTATTCATTTATATCAGCCTGGATTACCTTGACAGTCCATTCCTCCTTAACAGCGGTTGGGTTAACAGCTACATTTTCAAAGGAACTTTCAGAAAAAGGTATAAGTAGTAATGTGGTGGCAGCATTTTACCACTACCATATTTTTGTTGATAAAAAAGACACCGAAGAGGCTATGAACATTCTTACCAGACTTTCAGAATAAGCTACATGTCTACCGCGATGCTATCGACTTCAATGCAAGTCGATCAATTACAGAGCAAAAATCAATAGAAGAATTAGGCTGGGAATTGTTTCATAATTATACAACGATATAGTGTCATTCAATCCAGGATCATTAACATAGTTTACATTATTATATTATTTTTGACACCATGAAATTTGAAAACATTAGAGCAGCTTTAAGTGATGGTCTATTATCCTTTCCTATCACTGATATGGATAGCCAAGGAAACTTCAATGAAGTTTCTTTTGCAGAAAGATTAAAGTGGTTTGCTTCTCATGAAATTTCTACTGTATTCGTAGCAGGTGGTACCGGAGAATTTTTTTCTTTATCAAAAGATGAGTATAAAAAAATAGTACGCATCAGTAAAGAGACAGTGAAGCATATACCTGTCATTTCTAGTGTTGGTCGCAGCATACCCGATGCTATTGAGTATGCAAAAATTGCAGAAGAAGCAGGTATAGATGGCTTGCTACTAATGCCACCCTATCTTACGGAATGCCCCAAAGACGGTACCATGGAGTATGCGGCTGCTATCATTTCAAGCACTTCACTGCCTGTCATATATTATAATCGCGGCAATGGAATTTTGACAACAAAGGAGATTCAAATCCTGGCGGATAGATGTGAGAATCTCATAGGATTAAAAGATGGTGTGGGCAATATGCAGGATCTAAATGATATCATCAAATGCATCGGTAACAGATTGGTCTATATTGGCGGAGTGCCTACTGCAGAGATTATTTCCGAAGCCTACTTATCAATTGGTGTTCATACGTACTCTTCAGCTGTATTTAATTTTGTGCCCAGCATGGCCGTGAAGTATTACAAAGCATTGAGAGCTGGTGACAAGGTAACAGTAGATAAAATAATCAGAGAATTTTTCGTACCATTCGTCAGATTAAGAAGTAAGAAATCTGGCTATGCGGTAAGTTTGGTTAAAGCAGGAGCCAAGTTAGTAGGAAGAAATGCGGGAGATGTAAGACCTCCATTAGCAATGCCAACCGAGGAAGAAATAGTGGAATTAAAGCGGCTAATTAATGTGAGCTATGAGTTGTAGCTGGATAGCTGGAACTTTAATTAGATTCACAAAAAAATAAAAACCATTATTAAAAACTAAACGGGCTGCAAACTGCCCAGCCTCACAAAATGTATTTTCATTTGGGCTAATTATTATTTTGTAGATAGTTTTCAAGATAGCGTTTTTTTACAAAGGACAATTTAGTTCAACGACCAAGATACGTCCATATAGGAACGTTATGCTATTACCTACACCAGTACATGAAAACAACAGAAGTCGTCTTAGGTTTGAAAGAAAATTGGAAGCAATTCACATTGCTTGTCATTATCAATGCTTTTGTTGGAGGAATGATTGGCTTGGAGAGAACCATCATTCCACAAATTGCCGAAGCGGATTTCGGAATGGCCGCTAAAACAGCTATCCTTTCTTTTATCGTTGTTTTTGGGATAACAAAAGCTATCACCAATTACTACACAGGCGCATTGGCTAATCGGCTTGGTAGAAAAAAACTTTTAGTAATAGGCTGGCTGTTTGCCCTTCCTGTTCCCATCATGTTAATCTATGCACCTGATTGGAACTGGATAATAGCTGCCAACATCTTATTGGGAATCAATCAAGGACTCACATGGTCAAGTACCGTAGTGATGAAAATTGATTTGGTAGGAGAAAAGAACAGGGGCTTTGCGATGGGCTTAAATGAATTTTCAGGTTACGTGACTTTAGCAGCAATTGCTTTCCTTACCGGATGGATTGCCAATAATTATGGCTTACGTCCATATCCTTTTTATGTTGGAATTGGATTGTCTGTGATGGGGTTATTGATGAGTTTGTTGTTCATAAAAGATACACACAAACATGTACTGCTAGAAGGCACGTCAAGCAATATTCCCAAACTCAAAAAAATATTTTGGGAAACAACATGGCAGCACAAAGAACTCGGCTCTATAACACAAGCAGGGCTGATTAACAATCTTAATGATGGAATGGTGTGGGGTCTGTTTCCTTTGCTTTTAGCCTCGAAAGATTTCGACTTGCACGACATTGGAATAATCGTAGCCACGTATCCGGCAATATGGGGAATCGGCCAACTCTTCACCGGTAAAATGGCCGACCGATACTGCAAGAAGACTCTTTTGTTTTGGGGCATGCTCTTACAGGGCATTTCACTGCTCGCAATGATTTGGGCTAATTCATTCCAAGAATACATCATCTTATCTTCATTGCTGGGAATTGGTACGGCAATAGTATACCCTACATTCCTCGCAGCAATTTCAGATTATACCCACCCTGAACAACGACCTAAGAGTATTGGCATATTCCGCTTGTGGCGCGACCTGGGTTATGCTATAGGGGCTGTGCTCACTGGCTTGATTGCCGATCTTTTTGGTTTGATTGCCCCAGTAATAGCAATCGGTTTATTAACAGTTCTTTCATCATTAATAGTACGTTACAGAATGAGCTGTCCAAGTAAAATCTCTACACTTCCTGTCAATCTTGAGTTATTAAATTCGAGGATTAGTGCAACCAATTAAGAATTTACTCGCTCCTCAATGAACTCACCGGATTCACAAACGCTGACTTTATTGACTGGTAGCTTATGAGAAGAGTGCACACCTTACTACGTTGACTACTTTCTCTTTATTGGTTTCAATCTATTCTATCTAAATTCTATTTTGTAAACGCAGACGATCGTAACCACAACTGCGGACTTTTCAGTGGTTGATTTCGTTTGCTCTCCTCACTTTTTTCGGTTCTATCAATTTGCTTCCAACTGGCAAAATACTTTTCGTTTTGGTATGAGTATGCCGCCAATAGCATGAAGATATCATCATTTGGTTGTTCTTCCCAGCAACTAATGTCGTGAGCATATGGCCAACCACTCTTATCATTGATGTATGGTGCAATCGATGGTCAAAATAAGCTACCTCATCCAATAGTGAAGGAATACTATCTTTCATTTGTATAGCCAATAAAATACCATATGCCTTATCAAACTTTTTATAGCGAACTTATGGACGATTGATCAAATAGTTTGGAAAATCTTCCACTCTTTGGCATCCAATCTGCTGCATTAGTTGAAGCAGTTCAGTTTTGAGTAGAGAAATGGTATGTGAGCCCCCTTTAGTACCTAATGCACCAACTCCATACATAAATGACCGTCCCATAAAAGTAAAATCTGCACCGCTTGCCATCGCCCTACCTACATCCGGGCCACTCCTCAACCCACTATCTACCATTACTTTTATTTTTGCTTTGTACTTATTCGCCAAATTAGTCATGGGTACAATTGAAGACTGACCAGCATCCAACTGCCGACCTCCGTGGTTAGAAACAATGATCCCATCGAGCCCCATTCGGATTGCCTTTTCAGTATCCTCCTCACTCACCACTCCCTTCAAAACTAATTTGCCTTTCCACCTATCGCGAATGGGGGCAATTCTTTCTTCGTTTAATCGTCCGGAAAACGTGTCATTCATAAATTTCCCGAGCTGCGTCAGATCAAGATGAGCGGGCATGTAGGGCTTCAGTGTTTCAAAACTTGGTTGCCCATAATAAAGCGTTTTCAAGGCCCATTCCGGTTTACCAAGAATCTGAAAAATATTTCTGGCTGTCATCTTAGGAGGCATGGCCAGTCCATTTCGTATATCCCTGGGTCTGAATCCAAAGGAAGGTACGTCCGATAAGATTACTAACACGGGGCAGTATGCAGCGGCAGCTCTGTCAATAAGATCATTTCTCAATTTCTCCTCTTTTGGATGATATAGTTGAAACCAAGCCTTCCCTTCCGTAATTTCCGAAACGCGCTCTATGCTACTCGTGCTTACCGTACTTAGTACGAAAGGTATGTTGTGTTCAAATGCTGCCTTAGCAAGAATTTCCGGAGCATTAGGCCACATGAGTCCTTGCAACCCAACGGGTGCTATCCCAAACGGAGCGCTGTACTTTATCCCAAAAAGTTCCTGTGTCATATCATGCCCATCAACCTTCGCGAGGTATTGCGGCATCAACTCAATCTTTTGAATGTCGGTTCGATTTCTGTGCAGGTTGACATCTTCGTTGCAACCGCCATCTAAATAATCAAAAGCAAACCCAGGCATCTTTTTTTTTGCTTTTGATCTTAGATCTGAAATAGATGGGTATCTACTGTTATAAGTTATTTCCACGGATAGTTAAATAAATATTGAAAAAAATGTGTTTCGCAATAATTCTTTTTCGATCAAGAACCGCTCAACATCGTAGATCTGTTAAGTGATCTCCAACTGTAAACGGCCACCAATACTAAACAAACAAGTGGCAAAACAAAAGAAAGATTTACTTCCGGAATCGAACCGAATAGTAGTACATCGCTAAGTCCGGTTCCGCCCATATCGATGATCATACCTTGTAAAGGTGGCATCAGGGCACCGCCAACTATCGCCAGGATTAAGCCAGCAGACCCCAGCTTCGCTTCATCGCCCATACCTCTTAATGCCAACCCATAAATAGTAGGAAACATTAATGACATGGTAAATGAAACGCCAACTAAACAATACAAACCAATCATTCCATTTAATAAAATGGCACCTGCACATAAACTTACCCCAAGCAGGGCAAAGAGTAGCATGAGCTTTGCGGATTCAATATACTGGATTAAATAGGTACATATCCATCTCGCTAGCAGAAAGAGTACAGTAGAAGCAACTACATACACGGTTGCATTTAATTGCTGTTCCGCTGCTCGGGTTTCATTGAGATTGGTAACATATTGGTAGATAAAAGTCCATACCATAATCTGACAAGCCACATAGAAAAATTGAGCCGCTACACCTTCATAATAATCTTTGTTTGAAAATAATTTTTTAAGTGTTGTTTTCAGATCAAGTTTCTCCGTCTGTTTCTTCTTTTCTTCAATTTTCATGAAAATGAAAAACAACATAATAGCCAAAACCACAAAACCCAAAACAATATAGGGAGCACTGACCGTTGCTAAATCATGCTCAATGATTTGCTGCTTTTGTTCCGGTGATAGTATGGTATCTACAGTAGATGTGTTGTCACCGATTTTAGTTTCCAGACGCTCCACTACATAAATTCGAGCAACTACTTGCCCCGTTAAAGCACCAATAGGATTAAAAGCTTGGGAAAGATTAAGCCGCTGTGTGGCCGTTTCCCGATCACCCATTTCTAAAATCATGGGATTGGCGGTTGTTTCCAAAAATGCAAGCCCAAAAGTGAGGATGTAAAATGAAATCAGAAACAAATTGTAATTAACCAACGTGGCTGCGGGATACATCATAAAGGAGCCCAGCATGAACAGGAAAAGCCCTAATACGATACCGGATTTATAGCTATACTTTCTTATAAAAAAAGCTGCAGGTATGGCCATTGTTCCATAGCCTCCGTAAAACGCCAATTGCACAAATGATGCCTTTACGTTCGAAATATTCAATACGTTTTTAAATACCTCTACCATGGGATTGGTAAGATCATTGGGAAAGCCCCACAAAAAAAACAGTGAGGTGACCAGAATAAAGGGGAGTAATAATGCTTTTGCCACGAGGGCAGGCCTCATACCTGGGTTGCGAATTGCCATTCTATAATTATTAAATCAAATTATTCACTACTAAGTAAAGCTCTATCTAAATGGACATAACCACCATCCACATAAAGGTGTTGACCTGTAATGTGTGCAGCTAAATCGGAAGCTAAGAAAACGGCCATGGATGCAATTTCTTCTTTGGTTGTCATCCGCTGCCCAAGCGGAATGTTCTTGACAATCTTAGATAGCTTCTTCTCAGGTTGGTCAAATGAATTAATCCAGGTTTCATAAAGCGGTGTCATTACCTCGGCAGGCAAAATAGCATTCACTCTTATTCCATATTTTGATAACTCAACCGCCCACTCTCTCGTCAACGCAAGCTGTGCACCTTTAGAAGCGGAATACCCAGATGTGCCCCCCTGTCCGGTGACTGCAGTTTTTGAACTAATATTAACGATACTTCCTTTGCTTGTTTTTAAGTAAGGAAGGCAAAAGTGAGCCATATAATAATAATGATACAGATTCTTATCCAATGAATTTAGAAATTGTTCGGGGTTTCCAAACTCCAGACCAACGCTATCATTAACCCCAGCATTATTAAATAGTGCATCAATACGGCCATATTTAGTAATGGTTTCGTCCACTATCTGTTTGCATACCTGTTGATCATTCAGCTCAGCAAATATATAATGTGCTTCTAAGCCATTCGACTTAAGTTCATGTACCAACTTTTCTCCAAATTCGGCCGAGCGTCCGGCAATAACTGGTATGGCACCCTCTTCAGCTACCCTTCGGGTAATACCCTCGCCAATACCTCGGGAGCCCCCGGTAACAATCATCACCTTTCCTTTAATGCCTAAGTCCATTGCTATTTCTTGAGTTTAAACATTTAACTAATCAAGTATAATAATACTACTATTTTATTTTTATCATCGAAAAGTAACCATAACAAATCTATATTCTAACTTTCTACTAAATCTCTATTACAAAGTCATGATTTATATCACTCAGCTTATTTATGTTATTGCCGGACAAGAAAGCGTCTTCAATCAATTTGAGGCCATTGCAATTCCAATAATTTCAAAATATAACGGCCGACTTTTATTAAGGGTGAGGCCTGATTTCACTTCATTTATTGAAGCCCGCATAGACAAACCATACGAAATACATCTTGTGGAGTTTGACACAGAACAAGATTTTGAAAATTTCAAGCAGGATGAAGAACGAAAAAGATTTTTGCATCTAAAAGAACAATCCATAAGAGCATCCATCCTGATTCAAGGAGTAAAACTATGATCGCAAATAATTACTGGTAGGTAACCCAGTATATGTTAATTAAAGATTTTAACCATACAATCCATATTTGGATAAAAGATGTTGAGCAAAACAACTTCGACCGGATGACATAATTAATTACTTTTATTTTAGATAAGTTTTAATAAACCCAAACCCAATTACTATGGAAGAAATGAACATAAACATGATGGCAATCTTGGTTGCGGTAGCAGCCAATTTTGTGCTTGGATTTATTTGGTACACCCCGTTATTCGGGAAAGCCTGGGCAAAAGAAATGGGATTCGACACTTCCGTTAAACCCTCTGGAGGAGAAATGGCCAAAGGGATGATCTTCATGGTCATCGGTAATTTTTTCCTGGCCTATGTGTTTGCACATAATATTGCCGCATGGAGTTTTGTTCCCGGAATGGACGAGATGTCGAAAACCGCGAGCATTATGAATACTACCATTTTTACCTGGCTAGGTTTTTATTTGCCTGTGGATATTGGCATCGTCACCTGGGAAAAGAAATCTTGGAAACTGTTTGGCATTAACACAGGTTATCATTTCGTGATGTTACTGGTCGCTGCCATCATATTGACTATGATGTAATTGCTAGTCCTCTTATAATCTCAATGAGTTCATAATCCAGTTCACTTGATTATGAATAAGCCGTTCAGAGTTAGACTCGGAATGGCTTTTTTTGCTTCAAGCCATATTCTCCTCCACTATTCCTAGATAATAATACCAAAACAGTCCTTATTTAAGACATAATGTCTTGATTTAATAAAAATTAAGTCCATTTTAAGCCACATTGTCTTGAAAAGAGGGCTAAAAACAGGTCGGCATGTTTTTCCCTCTAGGGTTATAGATTTCCAAATCTATATGTTAAACCAAAAAAAATTAATACTATGAGCATTATCCGTTACAATGCCAATGATTTCGTACCGACTTCATTCAGCAATCTGGTTGATCGCTTTTTTAACGAGTCCATTGCTCGCACAGGCGGCAGCGCATTTGTTCCCAAAGTGGACGTCATCGAAAACACCAACGCATATGAAATTCATTTTGCGGTACCAGGGTTAAACAAAGATGATTTTAAAATTGAATTGAATGACAATTATCTCACTGTAAGTGGTGAGCGTAAACTCTCCAATGAGAAGAAAGACCAAAACTTCCATTCTGTTGAAACCCAGTATGGCTCATTCAGCAGGTCATTCAACCTTCCTGAAAATGTGGATGCTACAAAAATCAATGCCAAATACAACAACGGCATTCTGGAGTTGAACATCCCCAAGGATGAGAAAAAAGCACTGAAACAAACAATCAAAGTAAACTAAACGGAATTGTGAGGTTGGGTGAGGTGATAGACGCTCTCGGAAGGGGGCGTCTTTTTTATTAATTCCTGTCAATTTTTAATTCTGACCAGTGAAATATGTGTTTTATCTTGCCTCCACGAGACTTTTCCGGAGGAATCACGTTAACTTTCTGTTAAAGAGGACGACATGAAAAGAGGAATACTGTTTGGGACAATTGTTCTTGCGGCTTTTATCGGAGCGGTTTTGGGAATTATGTTCACCGTCCGATACCTTGACACTTTTAGTCCTGCTTACAAATCCATTGAACAAAGGCAAAATCTGAAATTCGTCAGTTTGTCAAAAGATTCTTTCTCTCAAACTTCTATCACCCCAAATTTCCAAACTGCAGCGCTGGAAGTAACCCCCGCGGTTGTTCATATCCGCACTGTCTATGGCGCTGGGAATTTTAGTTTAAATCCACTTGATCATTATCTCAATCCTCATGCGCGCTCCTCTGGCTCAGGCGTCATCGTTTCTGATGATGGTTTTGTTGTGACCAACAACCATGTCATTGAAGATGCCAGCAGCATTGAAGTAGTGATGAACAACAATCAACGGTTTTACGCGAAAGTGGTAGGCACTGATCCAACTTCTGACTTGGCTTTGCTTAAGATAAAAGCAGTCAATCTTCCCTTTGTAAAATATGGTGACTCCGATCGTGTTACTCCGGGTGAATGGGTATTGGCAATCGGCAATCCTTTTGATTTAAACTCTACCGTAACAGCGGGAATTGTCAGTGCCAAAGCCAGAAATATTGGTATACTCCGAGATAAAAATAATTTACAAGTTGAATCTTTTATTCAAACCGATGCTGCCGTAAACCCTGGCAATAGCGGTGGGGCGCTAGTCAATCTAAAAGGAGAACTTATTGGGATTAATTCTGCGATCGCCACATCTACCGGAAGTTATGCTGGTTATTCTTTTGCAATTCCGGTGAGTCTGGTGAAAAAAATTATGGACGACCTACTTGAATTCGGGCAAGTGCAACGAGGATTGTTGGGCGTACAAATTACCGATGTTACAGCACAGTTGGCCGAAGATCGAAACCTGGACCAGGTACAAGGTGTTTACGTGACGCGCGTAAATGAAGGAAGTGGCGCTCATGAAGTTGGGATCCAAGCGGGAGATGTGATTACTCGAATAGGTGCGCATCCAGTTTCATCCGTATCTGAATTACAGGAATGGGTAGCGCGCAACAGACCGGGTAACAGTATTAATGTTACATATCGCAGAGATGGCAAAGACAAACAGGCTAAAGCAACTTTAAAAAACTATCAAAGTTCAGTTGAACTAAAAAAGAAGGAAGTAGTGTTTGAGTTGGGCGGTGCACAGTTTGAAAATATGGCCTATCGTGACCTAATAAAACTAAATTTGGATGGAGGTGCGCTAATTTCATTGCTAAAAGAAGGAAGTTGGAAGGAAGCAGGAATTAAGGAATCGTTCATCATCACCTTTATTGATAAAGTACCAGTTGATAATGTAGAAGATCTCAATAGAATCCTTGAAATGAAAAAAGGGGGAATGTTGGTTGAAGGAGTTTATAAAACAGGAGGCAAAAGAATATATGGCGTTGACTGGTAATTGCTATTTCTTTTCATAAGGTTTTTGACCAACCCAATTTCCAGGAGGATTATAATTACAAACCCAGATCTCCTCGTCACCACACCGGGCCATTGCACACCCTACTGATTGCGTAGTACTCCAAACTACTTGGGTATAATGTCCGCATACTTTTCCGTTATCGCATTCAAGTTTCTTGGTATTAAAATCTGCCAGCTCTGATGCCCATGAATCAACTACTGCCTGTGGTGTTGCTTTCATGCCAGAACACCAATAAATATTCTCACCATATTTCTGTGTAAATTCTCCAGAGCGTGGCCGATGCTGCATGCTGCAACCCCTCTCAGCAAGATGATTTGCCCACACTTGGGCATATGTCGCAAGCTCATCAGACCATGTTAGTTGCCCAACTCCTACTTTCATCCGCCAAAAGTTATGCCGCTCAACCATCCCCATCATATTC
>JAENVX010000248.1 GCA_016650355.1 Bacteroidia bacterium
AACAATACCAGCCGAAGAGATGTACGTAAAATCATCACTCGGAAACAACCTGCCTTCAACGCTTCCGCCATTTGAATAATTCTGATAGAGTTCGGTACCAAGTACGGCACTAAACTTATGCTTGACAGAAAAATCTTTATTGTAAGAAAGAGTAATGTATGAATCGATGTTGCTATAGGTATTAGCTATAAACACGCCATAGCCCTGGCCCCCTACACTTGATAAGAAGCCTCCGATAGCGGTTTGAGAAGACTCATATTGATCTTCGGTAACGTCATTATAATCTAAACTTCCTTGTGCTTTAAGTTTGAGGTTGGGATTAAATTGGTAATTGAGATTTACACTTGCCAGTCCTTTTACAGTAACAGCATTAAAACGTGGCAACAGTGCCTGGGCTACAGGATTAAAATTGGGGAACGCGGCATACAATGGCGAACCGGGTCCTACCAATGCACCATCTTCATTATAAGGCGTATAGAAAGGTAAACTTTTGACGGCACCTGAGTAGACTCCATCCAGAAAATTATCACCCTTAACTCTTTTGTTTAAAGCGCGCGAAAGCGTCATGTTTGTGGCAATTGAAAGTTTTTCAGTGAGTTTCTGATCAAGGTTGATGGTGAAACTTGCCCGTTGAAATTTGTTGTTGAGTTGTACGCCTTCTTCTTCACGAAAACTTCCACTGATATAGAATTTTGTGTTTTGGTCTCCACCGGTTGCCGCTAGCTGGTATTGTTGCATGATACCCGTTCTCAAGACTTCATCTTGCCAGTCTGTATTAACGGCATCTGTTACCCCCGAGATTAATCCTAACGCATCTGGATTCTGTTTTGCATTTTTAACCGCCTCTTGCTGCAGTTCCAACAATTGAGTGGCATTCATGAGGTCGAGAGTTTTGACAGGGTCAACAATTCCACGTTGAATGTCGGCAGTAATCTTAGTGGCCGAATTTTTGCCACGCTTAGTGGTGATTAAGACGACACCATTGGATGCCCTCGATCCATAGAGGGCTTTTGCAGAAGCATCAGATAAAATATTATAGCTTTCAATGTCATTTGGGTTGATCAGCGATAAAGCATTATCATTTTGTCCACCAAAACTGCGTGCAGATAAGCCGCCAGTTTCAATTGGAATTCCATCGATAACATAAAGTGGAGTATTGCCAGCACTGATAGACGTGACACCTCTGATCCTTACCGAGACACCTCCACCTGGTGTACCCGATGATTGTGTCACCTGCACTCCAGGAGCCTGACCTTGCAACGCCTGATCTAGTCCATTGAACGAAATACCTTTAAGCTTGTCAGCATTAATGGAAGTAATAGCTCCGGTTATGTCCCTTTTTTGAACGGATGAATATCCAACAACAATTATTTCACTCAGCTCTTTTGCTTCTTCCTCCAGTAGAATAGAAATATCGGTTTGGTCTGTGTAGGGCAGTTCCTGTGATTTATATCCAATAAAAGAAAAAAGTAGGGTAGCTCCTGAGGGAACATCAATGGCGAATTGTCCCTCAATATCAGTGATAGTTCCTTGTGACGTTCCCTTGATGACAACATTAACTCCGGGAAGGCCCGTCCGATCAACAGCTGTGGCTATTTTACCAGTGAGGCGTTGATTCTGAGCCTCAGCAACAAAATTGACTACAACAAGGAGAAAGACCAGAAATTTTTGCATGGACACTGATATGTCAATCTGCTTAAAATTAAAGATTAAACACTAAAGATCAAGTTGTAGTTTGTCTTTGCTGGAGAATATTTATGGCCATCAGTCTTTCAGTCTAAAAAAGTAAAAAGACATACCGAAACTGGGGGCATATTTTGAAAGAAGGGCATTAAAAGATTACAGATGGGATCGCTGTGGTCTACAGTCCAACAGCCAATTGTTAAGAATTTTTGATCAACAGACGAAGTGGGCTTCGTGGTTAAATGCCTTAGTCTTTCTCAAGAAAAAAAGGATCTTTAACATTTACCAATTTTTTATCTGTATTAAGTTCATAATAGATATTGACTGGTTGAAGAATAGAATATTGTAGTGATGATGGGTCGATACTAAAGACAAGCATCGCTTCTCGCGAACTATTTGTCATTGGGCTACCCAAGTAAATATCAATATTACCAGTACTTCTCTGTGGGATCCAAAATTGATCACACGCATATTTGACGCCATTAATGCTGAATATGCCTCCAGCCTCTAAACTATAACCGTTTGAAGTATTCAAAATTGTAAAATCCCCTGATACATTGGCAGACTGAAACGACCAATGTCCTGTGAGTGCAGTCGAAGGCTTTATATCTGCCTTTGAACATCCAACAAGAACAATTAATAAGAGGATAAAATACTTCATGATTGAGCAGTAAAATATTAGGTATGTCAAATTTACGCAAAAGAACCTTCAGAAAGGTCCATTCTGCTATTAACTTCCAGGAAATGTGTAACCCACAACCACTGCTGTCAGAAATAGGGTCTGATATATCAGATTATGGCACCTGTGCATAATTAGGTAATACGGATGTAAAAAAGAAGATGAAGCAGACGGCTGGTATCCTGTCAGAAAATAGATAATAAGTATGGCCAATGCCCCAGTGTAAATTCCATTGCCAACAACTTTGCCTGTTCCATACGTCTAATATACAGAGAGAAAGAAACGGCCAGGTTCAAAAATCAATTCACGATGTTTTGCTTGTTGCCAAAGCCGAATGCACTGATCATTCATCCTTTCCAAATGTCCAGAACTAGATGAGGCATTGAGTTCATCAATGTCATGCCTATTAAAAAATCAATGATATTCGTTGTTTGTTAGGTTAGCTTATTTCTCACCGTAAATCACAAGTGCGCTGGAGTCAATTACGATATTTCCATCCGGATATTTTTGATTCACCAATTGATACACTTCTCTTTTTATTTTTTCTTTCTGGGCATCATCTGCTTTGCTGAGTGCTGCCACAATGGGTGCACCAATCTCGGTCATCATGCTCCAATACTTGTCTGTAGTTTTACAATTTAGCTTTCCTGATACTTCTTTCACCGAAATATTTTTTAGCCCCGCCTGCTGGAATAAATCTGAGATCAAACCTTCCTTGGCGCATCGAAACATCCCAGGTGCCCCAGGTGTTGGCGTTGGCAATTCCATGTTTTTATTGATTGTTCCCATAATTGCGGTGACCCAGAAGTTTTTTTCAGGTACGTTCCAAACTGATGTAGCGATCCTTCCTCCAGGTTTAAGAACCCGAACCATTTCCTTAACAGCTAAAAGCATATCCGGAAAAAACATTAAACCAAACCGACAGCTAATGCCATCAAATGTGTTATCTGGAAATGGAAGCTCGCAAACATCACATGCTTGGGTTTCAATATTTTTAATGCTGCGTAGTGATGCATTTTCTCTGGCTATTGCCAGCATGTCCTCTGACAAGTCCGTAATAATTACCTTTCCACTAGTTAATCTGGATGCAATGGTCAGTCCTGGTTCGCCCGTACCCGCAGCAACATCCAACATAATATTGCCATTATTAGGATTGAGCAGCCGGATGATTTCATCCCCCATGGGCTTAAAAAATCCATGGTGAGGCTGTCCCACTTTTTCCAGCCAGAGGAAAATTTATTCCAGGATTCTTTTTGCTGCTCACGAATTTGTTCTAGTTGTTGTTCCATAGGATTTCTTTTTATAAAATTAAACAAATTCTTACACGATAATCTTAGCTTTTGCCAAGCCACCTATTCTTAATTGTCTTTTACTCCAACCCACTAAAGAAGGGGGTGACCAGTTTCAATGCAGGAGCTACCAAGGGAAATATGTATCCAATGTTCCAACCGACCATCAAGTCTAATCTATATGTTCCCATTAACCATATTAGATAATAATCAAAAAATGACTATTTTAATGCCACTAACCCAAACCCTAACCATACAAAAATATGAATGATCAAAACCAAAAAAGACTCTTTTACGGTAGTTGCTTTGCCTTAATTACAACTGCCTTTTCTTTCAGTATCAGAGCAGGTATTCTTCCCGAATTAGCAACCACTTTTAACCTTTCTGCAGAGCAGCTTGGATTTATTAATTCAATGTGGTTTGTTGGTTTTCCAATTTCCATGGTATTGGGCGGCATATTTTATGGATCGATAGGCCCAAAAAAGATTATGATTTTTGCATTCTTCACGCACACGTTGGGTATTCTCCTGACCATATTCTCAGGAGGATACATAGGTCTTTTGATTTCTACGTTACTTATTGGACTCGGTAACGGATGTACGGAAGCTGCTTGTAACCCGATGATTGCTGCAAGCTATACAGGGAAGCAGATGAATACGTTGCTTAACCGTTTTCATATGTGGTTTCCAGGAGGTATCGTGTTAGGAAGTTTGATATCTTTTTTCATGACGAATATGAATATGGGCTGGGAGGCGCAAATATGGATTATCCTCATTCCCACTATTATCTATGCATACCTCTTCTACGGACAAGCATTCCCAGAAGCAAAAGCAGAGATTGCCTCCTTTGCGGAAAATCTTAAAGCGATGGCTTCACCGCTCTTCATTTTCATGTGCGTTTGTATGACACTCACTGCAATTTCTGAGTTTGGACCACAACAATGGACTGGTATAATTATGGCAAAAAGTGGTGCCGAGCCTATGGTTATCCTCGCACTGGTTACGGGGCTAATGGCCGTGGGAAGGTATTTCGGTGGAGAGTTTGTACATAAATTTGATCAGACAGGCGTTCTTTTAGGCTCCGCTGTTTTCACAACCCTGGGAATCTACCTATTCAGCACACAAACTGGCCCAATGGCTTATGTGGCTGCCGTCTTTTTTGCCGTGGGTGTTTGCTT
>JAENVX010000249.1 GCA_016650355.1 Bacteroidia bacterium
ATTAAGCTGAGCAATGGAAATGTTTCCAGTAGGATTCTTCCGGTAAAGATCCATGATCTGGATGCGGATGATAAAGCGCTCCTCGAAAATGAGTTGGGTGGAGTTTTAAGAGCGATTGAGTTTGTTTATAAAGAGGCCGGGGTTAATCGTCCCCTTAAACTGACAGACAATAAAAACGACAATAAAAACAGAACCGATTACAGAAATCAGGTAAACAAAGTAGCCAATGCGATTAAGGATTTAGTCATGGCATTAAAAAATCAACCAAAGACTTCAGCAACAAAAGCAAAATTAGAGGTTGAACCACCTGAAAAATTAACAAGATGGAATCTGTTGATAATATCTACGCTCCTCGTTGCTTTATTAATTACCGGATACCTCCTTTATCCTAAATTTATCACTGTAAGAAAGGATCACGAACCAGACAAGTCCATTGCCGTTCTTCCTTTCGTAAATATGAGCAATGACCCGGAACAGGAGTATTTTAGCGATGGACTCAGTGAAGAGATTATTAATGCCCTGGTACAGATAGAAGGTTTGAAAGTGATCGCGCGAACCTCATCCTTTCAATTCAAAGGCAGGAATGAGGACTTGCGAAAAATTGGAGAGGCCTTGAATGTTTCTACAGTGCTTGAGGGTAGCGTTCGCAGATCTGCAGACAAAGTCAGGATCACCGCCCAATTGATCAGGACTTCTGACGCAACACACCTGTGGTCAAAAACATTTGATCGCCAAACAGAGGATATTTTCAAGATTCAGGATGAAATTGCCTTGGCCATTGCTAATGAGTTTAAGTTGGCCACCGCTGAAATTAAAACGCATAATATTTACCTGGGTAGAAACGAGGAGGCCTACCGGCTCTACCAGATAGGAAGAAGTATTTATGACCGTGCCGGCATTGAAAACACCGAAATTGCCAGAAAATATTTTGAACAAACCGTTCAACTGGATTCAACGTTTGCATCCGCCTGGAGCTATCTGTCAACTTGCTGGCTAAACCTGGATTCTCTTCAATTGGTAGATCGCTATGCTCAAAAGGCCCTGGCGATTGATCCCAATGAAAAAGATGCGCTGGTTAACCAACTTTACATCCATTTGTTTCAAGGTAAATTTAATGAAGCTGACAAAAGACTTCAAAACATCTTATCCTTAAAAAGTGAGCATTCGCGTATGTTGAGAACCGCGGGAAGAATTTCAAGCTGGTTTGGACGGTATCGACAAGGTATCGAATTGTGCAAGCGGGCCGTGGAGCTCGACCCATTACAGGTATATGCGTACTATTTTTTGAGAGACGCATATCTGGCCAACGGTCAATTTCGTGAAGCCGAAATCGCCTCCAGGACAGCCTCTGAAATAACCAAGCAACCGACATTGATTATCAGAGAATTGATTTTGAATGCAAAACTGGATGAAGCAGTGAGTTTGATCAATAGCATTACGGATAAGAATTACAAGAATTTTTGGTATACTTTGTTTTACCATGCAAAAGGGCAAAAAATAAAATCGGATGAATATCTCCAAAAGTGTAAAACCGAATTCAAAAAGTTGCCCTACGAATTAGCGCAATTGCACGCCTTCCGAAACGAAATAAATGAGGCATTTCACTATCTTGAAATGGGGATATCGAAGCAAAATGTTTTCATTTCTGTAAATACGCTAGGAAAATTTGGGGGATATGCATTCCTAAAAGCAGATCCATTTTTTATCCCTTTAAGGGAAGATGTTCGGTTCAAAGAATTGACGCGGAAACTTAACTTTCCGGAGTAAAGGTTAAATTCTGACTGCATTGGAACCATAACTGTCACTTTAAAATGTTATTAAAATATTCCAAAACATGATGACCTCACGATCTGCATTACTCTTATACAGGCGCGAGACCAGAAATGGTTTTAACAAACATCAAGGATCTCAATATAGACCTTTCCGATATTGAAGAAGTATTTATCAGCCACTCCCACTATGATCATACCGGGGGAATGATGACGTTAAAAGAAGATAATGTACCGGAAGATCAGTCCATGGTTTTCAACACCGATGAAGGATTGGTCATCGTATCAGGTTGTGGTCATTGTATTATCAATACCATCGAGTATGCCCGGCACATAATCGATGCCCGGCCTGTTACTACTTTAATAGGCGGTTTGGGAGTATTTAACCTAAAAATAGCTATTGCATCGTGAGTCTAAAACATGAAGAATCCGGTTGGGTTAAAAACGGGGAGATTAAATTTGCTATTTTTGAATAATGCCTTCATTAATTCCCGGATACGAATACGACATCTTTATCAGCTATCGCCACAACGATAACCGTACTGGCTGGGTAACAGAATTTGTAAAAAATCTGCAGGAAGAATTATCAGCAACCATCAAAGAACCGGTTTCTGTTTATTTTGATATAAATCCCCATGACGGGTTACTTGAAACCCACAACGTTGATAAAAGCCTTGAAGGCAAACTTAAGTGTCTGATCTTTATTCCCATTCTTTCCCAAACCTATTGTGATCCTAAGAGTTTTGCCTGGCAGCATGAGTTTGTTGCTTTTAATAAATTGGCCGGAGAAGATACTTTTGGAAGGGATATTAAGCTGAGCAATGGAAATGTTTCCAGTAGGATTCTTCCGGTAAAGATCCATGATCTGGATGCGGATGATAAAGCGCTCCTCGAAAATGAGTTGGGTGGAGTTTTAAGAGCGATTGA
>JAENVX010000250.1 GCA_016650355.1 Bacteroidia bacterium
AGCACCCACTGAACCCAATGCCGGATGCCAGCAAAAGTAAGGCAGATCGAAACCGAGCGTGAGACAGGTCTCGAGAAGATTCTTGCCAAGCTTTACCTGGTAAGGTTTATGATCGATGTAAATTGTTACCATGTTCAGTTAATAAGGACATCGGTGTTCGTGTATATGTTTTTCAAAATCATCTCGAAAATATTTCAATGCACTTTGCAATGGCTCCATAGCCCCTGGTGCAAAAGCACAGAACGTGTTTCCAGGTCCCAGAAATTTAGTGTGGTGCTCAAGCAGTTTTAAATCATCGATCTTCCCTGCACCCGAATCTATGGCTGACAAAATTTTTTCTACCCATGGCAATCCTTCACGGCAGGGTGTGCAAAAACCGCACGACTCCTGCGCAAAGAAATGTTCGAGGTTTTCAACAAAACCGACAGGGCAAGTCTTATCATCCAGAACAACTATAGTCCCCGTGCCCAGGCGACTCCCCGCAGCCGCCACTGAGGTGTAATCCATTTTCACATCGAGATGTTCTTCCACAAGGAAATCTGTGGACGCACCTCCCGGCAATGCTCCCCGAAACTTCAATCCATCTTGCATTCCACCAGCATGCTCTTCAATCAATTCCCGAAGGGTAACTCCCATGGGCAACTCCCAGGCTCCCGGCCTTTTTACTTTGCCGCTTACCCCATAAATTTTTGTGCCGGCATCGCCCGTTAAACTTAATTTCTTAAACCAATCAGCACCGTTATTTATAATATGCGGGAGGCAGCATAAAGTTTCCACATTGTTTACAATAGTAGGTTTCCCAAAAAGACCACTGACTTGGGGAAATGGAGGCTTGGCCCGAGGTGTGGCTCGTTTTCCTTCCAATGAATTTAACAATGCCGTCTCCTCGCCACACATGTAACGCCCGACTCCGATGTGCAAATGCATCTCCAGATCATAACCAGATCCAAGTATATTTTTTCCCAGATATCCTGAAGTCGCAGCTTCATCAATGGCGGTGAGTATAGCTTGAGCCGCAGTCTTATAAGCCCATCGTAGATACACATAAGATATGTTGGCTTGAATTGCATAAGCCGCAATGATCATTCCCTCGATCAACTGATGTGGAGTGCTCTCCAATAATATCCTGTCCTTGAAAGTACCCGGCTCCATCTCATCGGCATTGGTGATGAGGTATTTTGGTTTAGGAGCATCCAGCGGAACAAAACTCCATTTCAACCCCGTTGAAAATCCTGCCCCACCTCTTCCTTTCAAATTGGATTCCTTCACTAGCGTCTGAACTTCTTTCGGAGTCATCACCAGTAATTTCCGCAACGCTTGATAGCCGCCAACGGCCTCATACTCCTTTAGGGTAAGCGGCCTGCCGTCTTTGCGAATGTGTTGTGTTAAGGGTCTCTCCATTTTTAGTCTTAAGTAGTAGTCTCGAGTCTTGAGTCTTGAGCTTTTGCTACTCAGGACTCTAAACTTAAAACCATGGACTTAGCTGTACTTTTTCAAAATATCATTCAGTTCATCAGCTTTTACATTTTTATACAAATCGTGGTCTATCATTAAAGCTGGGGCGCAATCACAAGTACCCAAACAGCAATTGGGCAACACCGTAAATAAACCATCGGATGTTGTCTCACCGAACTTTATGCCTAGTCGGCTGAAAAGTTGATCACGCAAATTTTCATACCCCATCACCCAGCAGCTAATACTATCACAAACCAAAATCACATGCTTACCAACTTCTTTACGAAAAATCATATTGTAAAAAGTCGCTACAGAATCCAATTCTTCCGGGCTCATGTCCAGAAATTTTGCTACATCGCGCAAACTCCCATCGGATATCCACCTGCGGTGCTCTTGAACTACTTTTAGTGCTTCAACACTCGCTGCTTTCTTGTATGGCACCAGTTTGATCGCGTGCTCTATTTCTTTTATTTCTTCAACGGTCAACATAACCTCACCCCCGGCCCCTCTCCAAATGGACCAGGGTGACTCTCTTTTTTTATTTTATACTGTTTCGGTGTTATTCTCATATCAGAAAATTTATTTACTCATCTGTCAATATCTGCCAACACATAATCCATCGCTCCTAAAATGCTCAGCATATCCGCTACCGTGTAGCCTTTGCTGATATAGGGCAACATCTGCATATGGGCAAACGATGGTGTGCGTATCCGCATGCGGTAGGGCGATGTGTTGCCATCGCTTACTGCATAATAACTATTCGCTCCCTTGGTTGCCTCAATACAACTCATTGATTCTCCGGGAGGAATTACCGGGCCCCAACTCACACCCAGAAAATGCGTGATCAGTGTTTCAATATCTTTCATCGTGTTCTTTTTTATTGGTGGAGTGGCCAGCGGATGGTCTGCTTTGTAAAGACCCTCCGGCATATTCTTCAGGCACTGATCAATGATGCGCAGGCTCTGCCTCATTTCCTCTACTCGCACCAGGGCCCGGTCATAACAATCGCCATTATTGGCGATCGGAACTTCAAAATCAAACATGTCGTAACCAGAGTAAGGGCGCTTCTTGCGGAAGTCCCACTCCATGCCACAAGCTCTTAAGCCCGCCCCAGTCACGCCCCATTCAATGGCTTCTTCTTTGGTAAAGATTCCAATACCAACAGTCCTCGCTTTGAACAGTGAGTTGCGCAGAACGAGGCCGTCATACTCTTTCAACTTGGCAGGAAAATAATCAACGAATTTTTTCACTAAGGTTTCCCATCCCTTAGGTAGATCCTGAGCAACGCCTCCAATGCGAAACCAGTTCGGGTGCATACGTCCGCCACAAACAGCTTCTACCACATCAAAAATTCTTTCACGGTCGGTGAACATGTAGAACACAGGAGACAGTTGGCCGACATCCTGTGAGAACGTTCCAAACCAAACCAGATGACTGGCAATGCGAAAGAATTCACACATCATCACCCGGATTACCTGAGCCCTTTGCGGTACAGTAATGCCTGCGAGGTTCTCTACCGCGAGCAGGTAAGCGAGATTATTATTGACTCCGCCCAAATAATCCACCCGGTCTGTATAAGGAATATACGTGTGCCATGATTGGCGCTCGGCCATTTTCTCTGCACCCCGATGGTGGAAACCGATATCAGGCACGGCATCGACAATGTCTTCGCCATCCAATTGTAAAATGATTCTCAACACACCATGTGTACCTGGATGTTGCGGACCGATATTGAGAAACATGAAATCGGAATCCTCACTATGACGTGCAAGGCCCCACTCTTCGGGATTGAATTGCAGCGCTGCTTGTTCACGGTCTTGCTTTTCATCCCACAGGCGGAACGGCCCCATTTCAGTTGCCCGGGACGGGTGTTCTTTTCTAAGTGGATGACCTTCCCATGTAGAAGGCATCAAAATCCGTTTCAGGTGTGGATGTCCTTGGAAGCGAATACCAAACATGTCATACACTTCACGCTCATACCAATTAGCATTGGCCCAGAGGTTACAGATGGATGGGACTTCAGGATACTCCCCTGAGAGGGCTATTTTAAATCGGATAAATTCGTTCCGCTCGAACGAAAAGAGATGATAGACAAGCGTGAAAACATCCGATGGATACTCGAGGTCTTTTTTGCGGCTGCGCTCATCAATGGCGGTAATATCATATAAAAGCAGGTAGGGTTTTAGAAGTTCATTCTTAACATAGAATAAAACCGTTTTCAACTTAACCAATGGAAGCCACATCGAAACAATACGGTCTTTTGTCACCTGCTCGGTGATGTCATCACCGAACCGCAACTTAACCTGTTCCGCTGGACTCAGATTGGTTTCCACGGGTTTTGAATTTTGTTTGTCTTCGTTATGCTTTTAAGGCGTCTGACACCTTAAAGGTGTCTTGACGCCTAACTACTTTAACTCATCTTCCTACTGTTTAAAAATTATAACTCACTTACTTTACAATTGTTCTTATCTAAATTTCGTCAGGAGAACGAAAACTGACCATGTCTTTGCGATATTGATACTTCGTTTCTTTCACTGAAATTTTTGCTGGTTTAATCACGCCTTGTTCACCAAGCGTCCAACTAAGAGGTCGTTGCTCTTTCCCAACTGAATTGGCCAATAGCATCAGGCCTTCCATAAAAGCATCGGGTCGCGGTGGGCAGCCAGGAACGTACACATCAACGGGAAGAAATTTATCAACACCTTGAACCACACTATAGATATCGTACATACCTCCGGAGTTGGCACATGAGCCCATGGAAATCACCCAGCGGGGTTCCATCATTTGTTCATGCAGTCGCTTGATAATGGGCGCCATTTTTATGAAGACTGTTCCAGCAATAATCATCACGTCTGCCTGGCGCGGGGTGCCGCGAATTACTTCCGCACCAAATCGAGCCACATCATATTTTGGCGTCATGCTGGTGGCCATTTCTACGAAGCAGCACGATAAGCCAAAGTGAAAAGGCCACATCGAGTTTTTCCTTCCCCAGCCAAGAAGGGCCTGCACAGAAGTAAGTAAAATATTTTGTTGAATAGTTTCCTCGAAGGATCCTGTTCCCGATTCGGGAGTTGTTTGGCCGGGTTTATTTAGCCACCACTTCATTTAAGAAATGGTTTGAGCGGCACTTTTTTTGAAGCCTTTAATATCTTCTTACCATCGGGCCCAAAATCGAGGGCACCGTTCCTCCATTCATATATGAGTACAACAACCAACAGGATAATAAAAATCATCACACCTCCATAACCATACCATCCCAACTCCTCAAAAGCGATGGCCCACGAAAAAATAAACATAGTCTCCACATCAAATATCACAAATAGCATAGCGATCAGATAAAATTGAGAGGAGAAACGCAGACTTGCAGAACCAGTGCTTAGAATGCCGCCTTCGTAAGGCTCGTCTGTGGCTCTTTCTTTGTGGTGCTGGCCTAACAAATAAGATAAACCTAGCATGGTACCAACCAGGAACAACACGATAGCTCCGTAAACAACTACCGGCCAAAATTGCGTTGTGCTTTCAATAGACTCTTTCACAAATTATTGCCTCCATCAAAATGATATTTAAAAAATAAATACTAAGCGAGGTGACTAACTAATACTTTTTACCTGTTGATAGGATTGAAAGTAGTTTTTTTATTAAAATAAAGAAACAGATTCCCAAGATTAATTTTAAACGGAGAAGAGACCGTTGCAAATATTTTACTCAACTGTGACCTTTGAAAGCCAATTAATAAGGAAAGATTCCACCAAGCTACTTATTAGGTCAAAAAAAATAGTCTGATTTATTGAACTGCAGTACTGGATATATGGCTTGGCCTACTTGTTCGACTCCACCAGTCCGTCCCGCCAGTGTTCATCCGGGCGAACAAAACTAAATCCGCAAACTAGCCGACAGTCACCACGCAAGAACATTATATAACTTTATTCCTTGCATCTTTCTGACGCGTAGTCCTGATGGCCGCCATCAACATAATCGTTGCCGTGTAGATAATAACCACAATTACCACCCATCGAAGCGCATCCATTGGTAATGATTTAACTAAGAAAGCTGCAATAAGAACTGCGATTGCTCCCGTTATTGAAATGATAAATGATGCGCGTTTATTATAGGCTCCTGCCTTGATAAACTTCATGGCTGCCATGGGCATTAAAAAGGCACATGATCCCATCATAATCGGAAATGCTACTGCTGGCGACATCCCAAGCGCAAACACCAACGCCATGCATGGTGCATAAAGTCCTATTCCCGCAGTCATTAATGCTCCAAGTATAAAATTTATTCCCACTGCCAAGGCCAGGGTGCCTCCTTCAAGTCCTATAGCCTCACCCCCGCCCTGGATCCATTGCATTTTAGTTGCAACCATAAACCCTGCAGCTATAAAAAGTGCAATACCCATTGTGAACCGTATTTTTTGCTCAGAGAGTTTGGCAACAACATCTGCTCCAAGTAAAGCTCCCAGTCCTGATGCTGCTATCATCAAAATCAAGGTAAGCGGGTCTACTTCAATTATTTGTATGAATATGATAGCCTGTACCATTGTGGGGATAGCGTTGGCGACATTCAATGTGCCTGGAATGAGCCTATCCTCGCATTGCTTTAGGAATTTAAACATGGCAGTTTCGATGGCAAATGATCCAATGCCAAGTGTATCAAAGAAGTTGCCAATGAATCCAATGGCTCCTGTCTGAAACCATGAATTATCCTCAAGGTTGCTTTTATGCTTTCTAAAATCCCTGATCAACAAAAAGGAGGTTAAACCGGCCAGAAAAATAAGTACTATCCAAACTGAAGTGATCATCTACTTTTTTCTGCCAAAATGCAACAGGCCAGCATCATGTCCTAATGGTTCTTAAAATAAGATTGCTTCGGTGTACTAGTTTCAATTACATTTGTACCAAGATGGTTATCGGATCTAATACATTGAAGGAACGCACAGGATTACTGTTTACGATAATCTTTACGAGTTTCGCTGTCCTTAATTCCCCTGCAGATTCTAATTTAAACGACCATAATAATAATTTATCCTTTTCAAGGTCTTCTTTTGATCAAATCAAAGTTCGGATAGGAAATCAAATCCCTACAAATGTAAGTCTTACAAATGCACAGGATCTATATCGGCACAACTATCCTATGCAGCCTTATTAAAGGTATGTTCTTATCTTAAATCACTCCAAAAACCGTAAACTTATTTTAGGACGAGACACTCAATCAGCCGACAGAGTCACCCTGGCTACCGGCAGGAGGGCGAAAATCTGCGAAGAAAAAAATAGTTAAGTACAAACCTACCGGCAGGTAGGTGGACGCTTGAGCTCGTGTAAGGGAGATATTAAATTGTCTGCTTGCTGGGTTTGACACCGTTAGCTGCGGTCAGCACATACTTGTGTACCTTCACAATGGAAGCATGTGTTTTTGATTTCAAGGTGGTCTTTCTTTTCTGACTTGTCTTCTTTACAATTTTCCCGATGGATTTCTCAAGTAACTTTTCTGCCTTGTTGGATAGGTAAGCCTTATTCTCTTTCACTACCTTTTTGAAGGCGCTTAGAAGTTTTACCTTCAATGTTGCTTTTTCTGTTTTTTTCATTTGGGATATGAGTTTTCCTATGAATCAAAGTTGATTCTTTTCATCACAACTACTGTTGCAGAATTATACAAAGAAGTTACATTCTTCACAGGTTGCTCACCTACCTAACCTCTGATTTGTGCAATGTTTAACCGAACATGTGTGTGCACTAGAAAATTATTCTTGATCTTCCGATTTCAATGCTGCTATAAACGTCTGAATGGTGATGGCGTAACTCGCCCACCTCTCATTTCTCCAGGAAGCACCGGAAATGTTTGATTTGGCAGCAACCATCGTTGGTATTACTCTATGGAAGCACAAGCCTGTGTACGGATGCTTGCGCTAGTTGGGGAAAAATATTATATTCTGACCATCAAAAGCCAATTTCATCAGAGTTCCGAGACGGTGACTCTGATGGGGTTAAGTGACCAAACGTGGAGCGAAGATAAAAACTTATAGATTACAAGTCACCGCACCAATGCAGAAACATTTTTGTTGTGGCTAGTTGGGTTTCACCCGTAATTGTCGGTTGCTCTCATTTCTTTTCAATCGTTAGTTGTTCAATTGTCAACGAAGTTCAACTTTTTGTTGCAATTACAAGTATACGGTCAACTTAAGTCTTTATGGGTGATACTCTTATACCTTTTATTAAAAGCCAAATACTAAATAACAACTCACCTATAGAACAAGGAATTAAAATAGCAGGATATATTGTTTTTACAAAAGACGGAAAAAGAAACCAAGTCATGCTATTAATATTATAGCATAGACCTCCAATTAAGAGTAGAATTCCTAAGAATTTTGGAAATGAATCTGAACTGTAAATCAAATATCCAAGAATAATGAGGTGGAAGCCGAAGAATAGCAGGGAAATATTATAGCCTGAACCATGCAATTTGATGGATAGCAACGCTAATGCCTCTAGTTGGCCTGAGTTAAAAACAGTTAAATATTGTGACCCACTTAGAAAAGATAATGCTGCATAGTGACTCAGAGCAGTGACGCTTAAAATTATGATACTAGCCAATCTGAAAAAAGTCGATAGCAAAGATAGAGTTTTGCTAAAATCCTTGAGTAATAAATAAAGAATAGTTGTTACACCAATGTCACAAATGAGCATCAATAATTCGCTAACAAATCCAAATCGGAACCAAAATTCGGATGTAATAATATTTTTAGCGGTAATGCTTGCGTTATTGTAGTCAACAAGATTGTCGCGAACGAAGATTTGGGCAATAAGTCCGAATCCAATTATTAGAAGGTAAAGGAATCCTGCAATTCTAGCTACTTTAATTTTTGAGTCCATATTTTAATAATTGTTAGTAAGACGATTTTTTACAATGATTGTTACATTGTTAGTGCACTGTCCGAAACTTTGTCGTCTTGGTCGTCATTGTCTGTGAAATTTGAAGGGCATTGGTGCTAGCGGATGCATATCGGCACAGGTGTCCTATACATCCTTATTAAAGGTACGCTCTAATCTTAAATCACTCCAAAAACCGTAAACTTATTTTAGGGTGAGACATTTTGCTTTTTCCCTCCAGCGGAAGCTGGAAATGTTTAAGCACAAACCAACCGGCAGGTAGGCGATGCATGCGCTAGTTGAGGGTTAATGTTGCAAAAACTTCATGTCGACTGTTATGAAGCAGTTTCGCCAGGAAACCATTTAGTGTGCAACTCTATTTGGCTACCCGATGACTTTTCGAAGAAAAACGGTGCAACGCGTATCGTACCAGGCACTCATCTTACCGGAGAACTGCCTCAGGATGTTTTACCAAATCCGGAAGCACAGCATCCTGATGAGGTAATCATAGAGCCACCAGCGGGCTCAGTATTTATTTTTAATTCTCACGCATGGCATGGTGGCACAGCGAATCATACCAACAAAAGCAGGAGATCCATTCACAGTTATTTTTGCAGATCTGATCAACCACAGCAAGTCGATCAGTCGCGATATGTCAAAGCTTCAACATTGGAGAGATTGTCTCCTGCAGCGATAAAAATGTTGGGATTGAGTATTTGAACATATTTCTTGCTCACGTATTAAATTTTAAAAAATATTTGACTAAGATCAGTTCAGGTCTGCTACTATTTGACGCGATTGAAAGTAGTTGGCTATAATAATGTATAGCTCCTTTGATGTTGTCTGATTTTTCTGCTGCCAGACCTGCTCCATATAATCCATTAAAACGGTTTGGGTGTCTTCTTAAGTCTGCCTGATAGGCCTCCAATGCTTTTACTGGCTCACCTATTTCTAAATACATGTCACCCAATAACTCTCTGGCTGGAATAACTTCTCCAGGAGTAACCGGGTGTTTCTCGGTCGAGTCCTCCATGTCTGCGGCATCGTTCATAAGAGTCAATGCCTCAGCCTTATTGCCTTCGTATAGCTTAATCCAGCCTTCTGAGGTTTTAATTTGAATGAGTACGAGATTCGCTTTATAATC
>JAENVX010000251.1 GCA_016650355.1 Bacteroidia bacterium
AACACCTACACGTTTAAAAATTTTTACAATGGTGGGGGTGTAGGGTTAGGTGATTTTAATAATGATGGGTTTCTTGATAGTTTTTTTTCAGGAAATTTGGTTTCAAATAAACTGTATCTGAATAGTGGCAACCAAGTGATTGGACAGGCAGGACAATCCACGGTACATGCGGGTATTCATTTTACTGACATTACGGAGAAAGCTGGATTGAGTATTCATGGAGTTTGGACAACTGGTGTCAGTTTGGTGGATATCAATGCCGATGGACTGTTGGATATTTATCTTTGCAAGTCAGGGCCGCCTGGTGAATTCAGAAGACACAACGAACTCTTTGTAAATAATGGTGATCTTACCTTCACTGAGAAGTCGAAAGAATATGGTTTGGACTTTGAAGGCCTTTCTGTGCATGCTGCATTTTTTGATTTTGACAAAGACGGTGATTTGGATTGCTATTTATTAAATAATTCCATGCGTTCTGTTGGTGGCTATGATTTACGAAAGGATCAGCGCAAAATCCCCGATCCATTGGGAGGGAATAAGTTGCTTAGGAATGATGATGGAAAATTCAATGATGTAAGTCAGCAAGCAGGAATTTATAGAAGTGCAATAGGTTTTGGTCTTGGTGTTACTATCGGTGATATCAATAAAGATGGATGGTCTGATATTTATGTTTCTAATGATTTTTTTGAAAAGGACTATCTCTACATCAACAATCAGGATGGTACTTTCGCTGAGAAGTTAGAATCGTTCATGGGAGAAATCAGTCTGGGTTCTATGGGCGCAGATATGGCGGATATCAACAACGATGCATTGCCAGAAATCTTTGTTACGGAAATGTTGCCAGAAACTGATGAGCGGTTAAAAACTACCAGCCAGTTTGAAAGTTGGGACAAGTATCAGGCAAGTATTGATATGGGCTACTATCACCAGTTCAGCCGTAATGTATTACAGCTTAATAACGGAGATGGTTCGTTTAGTGAGATTGCGAGATTCGCAGGCGTTCATGCCACTGATTGGAGTTGGGGCGCTTTGATCTTTGATATGGACAATGATGGATTGAAAGATATTTTTGTAGCCAATGGAATTTACAAAGACCTCCTTGATCAGGACTATGTTAATTTTGCTGCAAATCCTGAAATAGTAAAACGGATTATGCATCGTGAGAAAAATATCATTGTGGGGTTAATTGATTCCATACCTACCAATAAGGTATCTAATTATGCCTTTCAAAATAAGGGTAACCTGACGTTTGTAAATATGTCTGGCGATTGGGGATTGAGCTTGCCATCTTATTCAAATGGTTCGGCCTATGGCGATTTAGACAATGATGGTGACCTTGATTTAGTACTCAACAATGTTAACATGCCGGCTTTCGTATATGAAAACCAAACTAATGAATTCAAGCCCACAAACACTTCGTTAATCTTTTCCCTTCTGGGAGAAAATGGAAATTCATTTGCCATTGGCACAAAAGTAACCTTGAAGACTAATGACCAACAGTTTTATCAGGAGCTTTCGCCAATGCGTGGATTTATGTCAACAGTTGACTATAAACTTCATTTTGGACTTGGCGAAATCAGCTCTGTTGATTCCGTAATTGTGGAATGGCCACAAGGAAAAGTAACGATTCTAACAAATGTAAAAACAAACCAACTTATTTCCTTAAATGAGAAGGATGCTATACCAGCTGTTATAAAAGAGGGCATAAAGTCTTACAGGCATACCGTTTTCACTCGGGTTAAGAAACTTGCTGGTGTAGATTTTAAGCATTCAGAAAATAGCTTTAGTGACTTTGACAGAGATCGTCTTTTATTCAATATGGTTTCTAATGAGGGTCCGTGCTTGTGTACAGGTGATTCAAACAGCGATGGCCTCACTGACTTTTACGTGGGAGGGGCAAAGGATCAGGCTGGCAGTCTTTTTCTACAAATGAAGTCAGGTTCTTTTGTCAAATCAAGTCAAGATATTTTTGATATTGATATAAGCTCAGAAGATACTGATTGTGTTTTTTTTGATGCGAATGGTGATGGTAAGCTTGATCTTTACGTGACCAGCGGTGGAAATGAATATTCATCAAGTTCTGGTGCCCTCCTTGATCGTCTTTACCTAAATAAAGGCAACAATAAGTACGAAAAAAGTATTCAGCCGTTGCCAGTTTCTACAAAGTTTGAAAACACATCATCGGTTGCGGCCCAAGATTATGATAAGGATGGGGATATTGACCTTTTTGTTGGCGTTCGTCTAGTGCCGTTTCTCTATGGCGTTCCGGGCAATGGATATCTATTAAGTAATGATGGCAAAGGGAATTTTCAGGATGTAACGAAAGAGGTTGCCCCCCAGCTGTTGGAATCAGGATTGATTACAGATGCAAAGTGGCTAGATGTGAACAACGACTCTAATCCAGATTTGATAGTGACTGGCGAATGGATGTCGATCAAACTTTTCATGAATGAAAATAATAGGTTAGTAGACAGAACTTTTGAATATGGATTGGAGAAAACAAATGGCTGGTACAATAGTATTGAAATAGGAGATTTTAATAATGACGGGCTTCCTGATTTTGTAGCAGGAAACCATGGTCTGAATTCTCGGTTTAAAGCTTCGCTTACTGAACCGGTTTCTTTGTATGTAAACGATTTTGATCAAAACGGATCCATTGAGCAAATTCTAACCCGATTTGATCGCGGTGCTTCATACCCACTAGTGCTGCGCCAGGATATTGTTTCGCAAATACCTTCCTTAAAGAAAAAATACCTTCACTATAAACAGTATGCAAATAAGTCGATATCTGATATTTTTACGCCAGCTCAACTTGACCAGGCTATCGTTTTAAATGTTTTTACATTTGAATCAGCAGTTTGGATAAACCAGGGAAAAGGAACTTTTAAAAAAGTAAATTTGCCAACTCAGGCTCAGTTTTCACCTGTGTATTCAATTTTAATTGATGATTTTAATGGAGATAAGAACGAGGATATACTTTTGGGCGGCAACCAGCACAGAGCTAAGCCAGAAACTGGAATTTACGATGCTAGCTATGGACTTTTATTAATTGGAGATGGCCTAGGATCCTTTAAGGCGATGTCATCAAAAGAATCTGGAATTCTTATTAGAGGCGAAGTGAGGTCTTTGAAAAAAATAATTTACCATGGAGAAAACATTGTTCTCATAGGCAAGAACAACGAGGAAATAGAAGTAGTTAAATATTAAATATTATATAAATGAAAATGAAGTATTGGCTGATTGGATTATTAGTGTGCGGCATTGTGGTTATGGTTTCTTGTGATGGAAAGAAATTTTTAGGTTCACCATCAGACGAAAAGAATATTGACAGTCTTTTCTTGGGGATATCCATGGGCATGGATAAAAAGGCTTTTTATGATTATTGCTGGGAAATGAATAAGCAAAAAGTATTTATGCACGGGCCTACTAATCAAAGTGTTGAATATATGTTGGCGACTCAATTGAACCATCCCGTTTCTATGGAGTTTTATCCCAATTTTTACAATGAGAAAATTTATGAAATGCCAGTCCTGTATAGTTACGAAGGATGGGCACCTTGGAATAAGGAGTATTCATCTGATACCCTTTTACTCAACTTGTTGCCCGTATATAAAAAGTGGTATGGCGAGGATTTTCAAAAACTTGAGCATCCAGTTCAGGGAACAGTCTATTATCAAATGAAAGGCAAGAGAAGAATAAATTTATTTATTCGGGATGATCAGTATGTTCAAGCTGTTTTCACAGATTTAAAAGTGGAAAAGGAAATTAAGGACAAAGCGCAGCAAGAGTCCAATACCAAATGATCAGTGGTTTAAAAATGAAAGTTACATTTAGCGCACATTATTTAAAAATAGATTTTATTCTTTATTGTCTGGTAGCAAGCTTTATTGTGGGCTGTTCGTCAGCAGATCAAAAGGAAAAACTCACGTTATTCACTAAAGTGGGCCCAGAACACAGCGGTATTGATTTTGTAAATGCACTTCCATTTGATCAGGATTTCAATATTTATACCTACCGCAATTTCTACAATGGAGGCGGAGTGGCGTTAGGGGATATCAACAACGATGGCCTTATTGATATTTATCTAACCTCTAACTTAAATTCCAATAAGTTATTTCTTAACAAGGGTGATTTTAGGTTTGAAGATATAACTGAAAAAGCCGGAGTGAGTGGAACAAGAGCATGGTCTACTGGAGTTAGTATGGCGGATGTAAACGGTGATGGTTTGATCGATATCTATGTTTGTAACTCTGGGGACATCAAAGGTGACAATAAACAAAATGAACTCTTTATTAATAATGGTGATCTTACGTTCACCGAAAAAGCAGTAGAATATCGAATTGCGGATTCCGGTTACACAACCCATGCTGCCTTCTTTGACTATGATAAAGATGGCGACCTTGATCTTTACATTCTTAACAACTCGTACCAAGCGATTGGGAGTTTTAACCTACGAAAAAATGAGCGCCCGAAGCGTGATGTTTTAGGAGGCGATAAGTTAATGAGAAATGATGGCGATCATTTCCTGGACGTTAGTGAAGAGGCTGGAATTTATGGAAGTGTGATTGGATTTGGATTAGGCGTTACAGTGGGAGACATTAATAAGGACGGTTGGTCTGACATTTATGTTTCCAACGATTTTTTTGAACGCGATTATATTTACATAAATAATAAAAATGGCACCTTTAAGGAGTGCCTACCCCAACAGATGCGATCTATCAGTGGTGCCTCTATGGGGGCAGATATGGCTGACATTAACAATGATTCTTACCCCGATATTTTTGTTACGGAAATGTTGCCTCATGATGATGCAAGACTCAAAACCGTTACCACATTTGAAAACTGGGATCGCTATCAGAATAGTGTGCAAAATGATTATTACCATCAGTTTACCCGTAACATGCTTCAGCTTAATCACGGTGATGAAAGCTTTAGTGAGATTGGTAGATTAAGTGGAGTAGAGGCAACGGATTGGAGTTGGGGTGCACTGATGTTTGATATGGATAACGATGGCCTAAAAGATATTTTTGTTGCAAATGGTATTTATAAAGATTTGACTAATCAGGATTATCTTCAATACGTATCGAATGAGGAGGTTGTGAAATCCATTGTCTCTGGAAATAAGATCGACTATAAAAAATTGATTGAACCTATTCCTTCTACACCCATTCCAAATTTTGCTTTTCAGAATCAAGGCAATTTAAAATTTGTTGACATGGCAAAAGATTGGGGTATGGGCGAGCCTGGTTTTTCAAACGGTTCTGCTTATGGGGATATCGATAATGATGGAGACCTGGACTTAGTGATCAATAATGTAAATTCCCTGGTAACAATACTGAGGAATGAAAGCAATCAACTTTTACCTCAAAACCATTATTTGAAATTTGAATTGAAGGGTGAAGGCAAAAACACATTTGCCTTTGGAACCAAAATTACAATTACTCACAATGGTTCGATTTATTATTTAGAACAAATGCCAATAAGAGGATTCGAATCATCTATGGATCCAAGGCCTAATTTAGGTTTGGGCAAAATTGATACTGTGGATCAGATTGTAATTGAGTGGCCAGATGGAAAGGGTAATCTGCTGCTAAATGTACCGGCCAACCAAACTATACACTTAGATCAGTCTAGCGGGGTTCTTTTAGATTTCGATAAAGTAAATCAGCCAAAAACTGAAATGGTTAGTCCCATTTTTGACCCTCTTTCTAAAAGTTTGATAAGTTTTGCCCATGTTGAAAACGAATTTGTAGATTTTGACCGTGATCATCTGATTTATCAGATGCTTAGCGCTGATGGGCCACGAATATCAAAAGGAGATATTAACGGTGACGGCTTGAGCGATATTTATATTGGAGGGGCAAAAGACCAGGCAGGTGCTTTGTTTGTTCAATTGAAAGACGGAAGTTTTAAGAGGACCAATGAATCACAATTGGAGTTTGATAAGGCAGCAGAGGATATGGCAAGTTTGTTTTTCGATGCGGATAATGATGGTGATCAGGACTTATATGTTTGTAGTGGAGGTAACGAGTTCTCCTCGAGTTCTCCCGCGTTAATTGATAGATTATATTTTAATGATGGTAAAGGGAATCTTACAAAGTCTGCACAAATATTACCTGTTTCAAAATTTGAAAGTACTTCTACTGTGAAAGCTTCTGACTACGACAAGGACGGAGACATTGATTTATTTGTAGGAGTCCGTTTGCTTCCATTTTCTTACGGTATACCAGTGAATGGGTATATTTTGAATAATGATGGAAAAGGAAAATTCTCAGATGTATCGAATAAGATTGCACCAATATTGCAGAATTTGGGAATGATAACTGATGCAGTATGGACAGATATTGATGGAGATCATGATGATGATTTACTTGTGGTGGGAGAATATATGCCCATCAAAGTGTTTGTCAATAAGGATGGCATGTTTGCAGATAACACGATTCAATCTGGGTTAGGAAAAAGTAATGGTTGGTGGAACAGGGTTGAGTCCGCTGATTTGGACAATGATGGGGACATAGATTTTGTAATTGGCAACCATGGACACAACTCGAGATTTAGAACTTCAGTTAGCAAACCCGTGTGCATGTACGTTAATGACTTTGACCAGAATGGAGCCATTGAGCAACTAGTTTGTACGTACAGTGGAGAGATAAGCTATCCAATGGCATTGCGTCATGACCTTGTAAGTCAAATTCCGGCATTAAAGAAAAAGTATTTGAAATATGAGAACTACAAGAATCAAACAATAGCAGAAATATTTACTCCAGAACAGTTACAAAACGCAATTAAGCTAGAAGCTTATGAATTTGCGACCAGTATTCTTTTAAATGATGGTCATGGAAAGTTTTTGTTGAAGGCCCTTCCAGTTGAAGCCCAGTTTTCTCCCATATTTGGAATTGAGATTTCTGACTTTGATAAGGACGGAAAGCAAGACATTCTTTTGGGAGGTAATTTTCACAAAACCAAACCCGAAGTAGGCAGGTACGATGCCAACTATGGATTGCTATTAAAGGGAGACGGCAAAGGAAATTTTAAATCAATTTCTGCGAGTGAATCTGGTATACGCATCGATGGTGAGGTAAGAGATATTATATCTGTCTCCACAGTAAATGGCGAGCACATTTTTTTAGCACGCAACAATGATTCGATGTTGACCTATAAGATTAAGTCTAATTAAGTGTTCCCAGATATTTCTATACGCTACAAGTACCTTTTTTTTTCAGTTCTTACTTTCTTGATTTTTGCTTGTGAGCAGAAAGAGCAGCAGAGCAAGAAGACACTTTTTCAACGAGTATATTCTTCTGAATCATCAATTGATTTTGAGAATACATTGGAAGAGACAGATGAGTTCAACATCATTGATTATCTCTATTTCTATAATGGAGGAGGAGTCTCTGCTGGTGACATAAATAATGATGGACTAGTTGATCTTTATTTCACATCAAATCAAGGATCGAATAAACTTTTTTTAAACAAAGGCAATTTCAAGTTCGATGATATAACAAAGCAAGCTGGCGTTGGCGGTTCGGGTAATTGGAAGACTGGTGTTACCATGGCTGACGTAAATGCCGATGGGCTGTTGGATATTTTTGTCTGTGGTGTTGGTAACTATAAATCTTTTAACGGACAAAATCAGCTCTTCATCAATATGGGTGACCTAACTTTTGTAGAGCAGACCGTTGAGTATGGACTTATCTTTCAGGGTTTTTCAACTCAAGCTTCGTTTTTTGATTATGATAACGATGGCGACCTTGATATGTATCTTCTCAATCATTCTGTTCATACTTCAAGATCGTATGGTGATGTCACATTGCGCTTCCAAAGTGATGGATTGGCTGGAGATAGATTGTATAGAAATGAGTTAGCCCAAACGGGTAAAACATATTTTAAAGATGTTACCATGGAAGCTGGTATCTTGAACAGTCAAATTGGGTATGGTTTGGGATTGGCTGTATCTGACTTGAACAATGATGGCTTTCTTGATATCTACGTATCGAATGATTTTAACGAAAATGATTATCTATACATTAATCAAAAGGATGGAACATTTAAG
>JAENVX010000252.1 GCA_016650355.1 Bacteroidia bacterium
GGGAAATAAAAGTTTCGTTTTCATATCTCACCTATTTTTTACGGAGATAAACATTATCGTGTGTCGATGATAAATTCACATCCAAACCACCACCATTTATTTTTCCGCTCACATTATCGCTGTATTTGATCATGTTAGTCTTTTGATCGAATTCGATCTTAAACTCTGGGTCTACAAATATTTCACCCCAGGATGTCCCTAATCGAAGATTAGCTTTTGTGGCGGCAGGCATCGCTACATCTACATGACCGTGTACAGAGCTAATCGAAATCGGATTCTTCATAGTAGCATTTAGGGTTGCATCAATATCACCATGTACCGTTTTTACATTCATCGGCCCGGTTACGTTATCCAACTCTACTGAGTTGTGAACGGTGGACACTTCGATTTCACCTTCCACATTTATGAATTTCACATCATCTCCATGTGGCGAAGAATGTGTATAGAAAACAACCACTCCTTTTGGCACCTTGATCATTATGTCAGGACCATCCATCTTCTTTAACTGATATACTTCAATGACACCGCCTTTATCCTGAACCGAGATACCGAGACCTGTATTATCCTCTAATCCCAGGCTGCTTACAGCCCTCAATCCCTTTGCCCGTCCGTCCTGATCGCGGTTGTGATCTGTTGAAGAAAAAATAATTTCACTGCCTGCATATCCTTCTATTGTTACTGAGTTTACTTCTTTTATTTCCAGGCGGCCTGTGCTCTTTGCTACTTTGTACTCCTGACCATATGACAAACCCAGACTCATCATGATCATTACAACACTTCCAATAATTTTTTTCATGTTTATGTTTTAAAGATTTTAATTTTAATGCTTTCCAAACTCTTTGCAATTTCTTAGTTTCCAGGTGGTAAGATTTATCGGAAACAAAAGCACAAAGAGTTTACTGTTATTTTTTTCTGAGGTACACCTTCCCATAGTCGCATCGAATATCAAGATTCAAGCCACCTCCGTTAATTGTCCCATTCACCTTATCGCTATAACGAACCATATTTCCTGACTTTTCTATTTCTATCTTAAATTCTGGCGCAACAAATATCTCTCCGTAAGAAGTGCTCAGTTTAAGGTTGGCTTTTGTAGAGACTGGAAGCGTAACATCTGCATACCCATACACTGACACAATGGAGAGCGGCCCCTTTACGTTTTGACTTAAGTCCGCTTCTACGTTTCCATAAACTGTTTTCACCGTGAGTGGCCCTGTGACATTTTCCAACTCGATGCTATTATAGTTAGCCGAAACTTCAATTTCATTTTCCATATTCTTAAAGGAGGCTTTGCCGCCATACTGAGATTCGAATGAAAAGGAAACAATTATCCCTTTGGGCACCATAACTTTTACATTTGGTGCGTTCGTTTTCTTCAGTTGATTTACTTCAATTACATTTCCCATGTCCGTTACGTTTATCCCAAGACCTGTATTATCTTCCAGTCCAAGACCATTGATAGCACGCAGGCCACTTGCTCTTTCGTCTTCCTTTCCACTACGGTCTTTTGATGAGAAAATAATTTCGTTTCCACCATAGCCCTCCACCGTTACCCTGCCAATATTAAGTTCAAGCCTGCCACTACTCTTCGCTACTTTGTACTCCTGAGCGAAAGTGACACCCAGTGCTGCCACTACCATTCCTATAATCAATACTAATTTTTTCATGTCTTTAATTTTTTTTCTATTCCATTAATTTTTCTTAAGGCTATGAAAGCTTCATAATTCCAGAGTATGCTTCGTCCTTCACAGCTTTAAGCGTTGCAGGATCATCTGCTATCTGCTCAAGATCTTTTACTACACTCTTTACCTTAATCTGAACAAGAAGTTGAATGAGAGCTATCTGAACCACAGGGTCCTTCTGTACCGAGAGTGACTCTATCAAAACACCTCGCACTGTAGGCTCCTGGTGAAACTTGCTCAAAGCCTCCAGGGCAGCTAGTCTTACATTTGTGTTTTGATCTTCGTTCATACTTCTAGCCAAGGCACGAACAATCTCATCATCCATAGTTTCCATTTTGTAGGCAACTGTTGCTCCCACCATACGCTGGCTAGCCGATTGTTGATTGTCCAACATAGCCATCATCACTTGCTTGGTCGTCTCCATTTCCGTTTTCAATTTTACCAATTCCTGCTCTTGACGATTGTTCTTATTTACCTGATACGCTATACTGACAGCCAGCAGAACCAATACTATTCCAGCAGCAATCCGATAAACATTAGTTTGAAAGAATACCGATCCTCCTCTTGGTTTGGTGCTACCAGTCCTTTCGATCTCTGATTTCAGGAACTTATCGAAATCGCGTCTTAACGAATCAGCAGGTTCAATGGGAGTAGCCTTTTCCATCACATTTATAACTTCACACAGTTGCTCGTACAACGTAGCGGCTGCCTCGTTTTTAGCAAGTTCTTGCTCTACGAGTAAACTGTCAGCATGATCCAGTTTCCCATCGATGTAATCAATCAACATCGTTTCTAATTTTTCTTTTTCCATAACCTCACTCCTTCTAAATTTTTTCCAATTCAAAATAATGATCTCTCAACTTTGCAATTGCCCGGTGAACTTTCACTTTAATGTTTGCTACAGAGGTCTCCATGATCGCGGCAACATCTTCATACTTCATCTGCTGGAATCGCGTAAGCACTAATAGTTCACGCTGTTCTTCCGAAAGCAAGGCCATTGAGCGATGAAGTAACCTTTCACGTTCATCCTGTTGGGCTCCTTCCTCATGATCTTCAATCTTGTCGCTCATCTTTTCAATATCAATGAATCCCGAATGCTTGTTCTTGTTTGCCTGATAATGATCAGAAAATATGTTCCTCGCTACCTGATAAATCCACGATTCGAATCGATTTCCTTCGCGGTAGCTATTCCTATACTTGATCATCCTCAAAAACACATTCTGCGTAAGATCCTCTGCCAGATTACGATCCATGGTCATGCGGGCAAGAAAATTGAAAATCTTTCTATGGTAGCGGTCAAACAGCACAGAAGCCTGCTGAAGATCACCGTTTTTCACGGCTACCATAATCATTTCATCGGTCATCAGCGCTTCAGATGTTTTCAAGTTTCGGGTTAGTTACCGGAGGGTGAAGTGAAGGTTACAAACAAATTTACTTTCGTTTCGCATCTTGCTCTAAACCGAGATGGTTTTTATCGAAAAACAGTATGCCCTCACAGCAAATGCATTTTTTGGGCTTCAAAAAAATACTAGTTTTAAGAGATAGACTCCCACCTTATGATGGTAACCACTTTAACCTATTTAAGAATTGATGGTGGTTTGTTTGTCAAACAATCAATTAACTGCAATAAAAATATGATTTCTAATAGAAACAGAGGAAATGCCTTATTCGTCATCATCGGGTTGGCGTTCCTGATCAGCAATTGCACCCCTAAAATTGATGATGAAAGTAAATACACCGGAAGCTTATTTAATGAAAACATTCGTTCAACTGAACCACGTACTGCAGATGAGGAAAGATTAGGATTTAGGCTTCCCCCAGGGTTTGAAATACAACTCTTTGCTTCGGAACCCAACATCGACAAGCCCATAAACATGAACTTCGATGCCAAAGGCCGCATGTGGGTGACGCAATCTTTTGAATATCCGTTCCCCAACGCACCAGGCGAACATGGAACTGATCGACTTACTATTTTAGAAGATACCGATCACGATGGGGTAGCAGACAAGTTTACAGAAGTGAGCGACACGTTAAATATTCCTGTTGGCGTGTTACCGGTAACGGGCGGCTTTCTCAACTTTAGCGTTCCCAATTTATACAAGTTCACCGATGCAGATGGAGATGCCAAAGCTGAGGATAAAAAAGTATTGATTGGCCCGTTCGGCTTTCAGGATACGCACGGCATGGTTAGTAATTTCATTCGCGGGTATGACGGATGGGTTTATGCTTGCCATGGGTTTACCAATTTTTCTAAAATCGCTGGAGCGGATGGCGACTCCATCACCCTAGTTTCTGGCAATACATTTCGCTTTCGTTTAGATGGAAGTCGGGTAGAGCAAATGACATTTGGCCAGGTTAACCCATTCGGTCTAGCTTATGATGAGAATGGATATATCTACTCAACGGATAGCCACAGTTCTCCTTTGTATCAATTGATTCGAGGAGGTGACTATCCACATTTTTCAAAACCAGAGATCATGGCGTTCGGCCCTGACATGAAATCGTTTGAGAATGAAGCAACAGCACTCTGCGGTATTGCCTATTATGGAGACACTAAATTTCCAAATGAATTTCAGGGCAATTTTTTTATTGGTGATGCCGTAAGTTCACGCGTGCATCGTTACACCTGGGAAAACAAAGGCTCATCGCCTGTGGGAAAATCAGAAATAGATTTTATTAAGAGTGCTGATCCTTGGTTCCGTCCTGTGAATGTAAAACTCGGACCTGATGGAGCTATCTACGTTGCTGATTTTTATAATGCCATTATTGGTCACTATGAAGCACCACTCGGCCATCCAAAAAGAGATAAAGAGCGAGGCAGAATTTGGAGAATTACGTACAAAGGTGAGCACAATGCCCTCAACGATTTGACAACGGCATCGCTTGATGACTTAATAAACACATTGGATATTGATAATATCATTTCTCGAATGGCTGCTGCCGATCAAATTGCTGATCGCATCGGTACGGCAGCAGTAGAACCGTTAAAGGCAGTATTGACCAGTGAAGGAATTAACCCTAGAAAATATGTACAAGCTCTTTGGGGACTTTATCGTCTCAATGCAGTAACCGAAGAAATGCTCAAAAAATCAATCATCCACACTTCTCCTCAAATAAGACTTCATACGCTTCGAATTCTCAGAGAATGGAAATCAAGCAGGGACCCCTTTCACCCAATCATCCTAGCAGCACTGAAAGACACTGATCCCCACGTACAACGGGCTGCGGTAGAATTGTTGATGGAATATCCTGAGATGAGCTCGGTGGAGGCAGCTCTTTCTGTTTTGAATTCAACGGCCGTCACGGATACTCATTTGGTTTATACGTCACGACTTTGCTTACGAAACTTATTACGAAACAATCCACTGATGAAGGAAGTGGGAGCAAAAAAATGGAGTGATGAAGATGCAAGCTTTATTGCAGGCACGCTTGTTGATGTTGCTTCCGCGGAAGCCGCTATTTTCCTTTCCGATTATTTGACTACGCATTCAATACAAAATGGCAAAACACAATTGGCTTATCAGCAAATTGCCCGATTCATTCCTGCTGCGCAGTTAGAGAGTGTGATTGCACGGGCTCAGGAAAAAAAGAGCGCTGACATTGATTTAAACACTCAGGTTTTCAGGGGAATAAAAGACGGATTGGATCAACGCGATTCAAAATCAAAACAGTTGAAATCATGGGCAGTTGAAATTGTGGAGGGTCTACTTAAAAAATATCCAGCCGATTATGATTCAGTATCTGATGAAATCATTTCACAACAAATTTTTGCTATTCAACTGGCAGGCGAATTTAAAATGGGTTCACTTGAGCGCGCTCTTACGGCTTTTGTAGAAAGCCAGGCTAGCAATACCGAGCTGAAATCTTCAGCACTTAGTTCGTTAATGAAAATGTCCAGCACCGCAACTATTGAACTGGCAGGCAAAATTCTAACCAGCATGACCACCTCGGTAGATTTAAAAAAACGTATAGTCGCCATTCTTGGCGAATTGCCAAGCGCATCGATCAATGCTGTTTTAATGGATGTAAAAAAAGCCCCGACTGACCTTGAGGCTTCTATCATTATCGCACTGGCGCGTTCACCTGAAGGAAAAGATCTTGTCCTCAAACATGTAAGAGATGGGTCATTTGCCGCGCGAACATTGACTGACCCTCGCGTGGAAGAAAGCATGCTCGCCAATATTTCTCCAAAGCAAAAAAATGAATTCAATGATATCACGGCCAGCGTTGAGCCCATAAGTAAGGATAGGCAGGTTTTAATTGATCAGAGATTGGCGGCTTTCAGAACTTTTCCAACTACTGATGCAGTAAAATTAGACTCAGGGTCGATGATATTCAACGCCAATTGTAATGCATGCCATCGTAAATATGTGATGTCAGGTATAGGTCCGCAGTTACATGGCATTGGCAAAAGAGGTCCTGAGGCATTAGCAGAAAAAATTCTGGACCCTAATCGCAACATCACTGAAGCGTTCCGCAATTATACTATTACCTTAAAAGATGGAAAAGTGATGACAGGTTTATACCGAAGGGATGAAGGTGCGGTTTCCCTTTTTGGTGACCTCAGCGGCAAGGAGTTTTCAATTCCTAAAAAGAACATTGCCTCAAAAACACCTTCGAGGTATACGATCATGCCCGATCACTTCGGAAGCACATTGAGTCAGCAGGAATTTAATCTACTGGTTAACTACCTTCTTACCTGGTAAAACAATATTCAATCAATGAACATTCAATGAATACTATGAAAAAAGCATTTCAATCTTTCCTTATCTCCACAGGTTTATTTACGCTAATTGTATCAGTGACATGGGGGCAGACACAGGGCAAAGATGTGCGATTTATAAAACATCATCTATGGGATGAATTTTATACTGAAGGTGCTACTGTTGGTGACGTGAATAAGGATGGAAAGATTGATATCATTGCTGGTGCGAGATGGTTTGAAGCACCGGACTGGAAAGCCCATGACATCTGGAAACATAAAAAATTCGATTACACAAAAGGATATTCTGACTCATTCCTTAACTACGCCATGGATGTAAATGAAGATGGGTGGGTTGATTTAATTTGTTTTGATTTCCCCGGCAGGGAGGTTTATTGGTATGAAAATCCTGCTGGTGTAGAATCGTTATGGAAGAGAAGCTTAATTGATTCGATTGCCTCAAATGAATCACCTATGATGGTTGATGTTGACGGTGATGGCAAAAAAGACCTTGTGTTTGGCAATGAAAAGCTCGGACAAATGGCATGGTTCAGTGCATCCGTTAAAGCAAAGAAAGTAAGTTGGAAACGTACTGCCATTAGTGAACCGAATGCAAAAGGTGTAGGACTATTTTCTCACGGACTCGGTTGGGGAGATATAAATGGAGACGGTATTAAAGATGTTATGATCCGTGGTGGATGGTGGGAGGCACCAAAGGATATGAAGGCATCACCCTGGAAATTTCATGAGGCTGATTTAGGAGAGGCATGCGCTCAAATGATTGCCTACGACTTTGACAGCGATGGTGACAATGATGTCGCATCTTCTTCCGCGCATGCCTATGGACTATGGTGGTACGAGCAAACTTTTGATAAAGACAAAAAGAGTATTTTCATTACTCATACTATTGACAGTACCTTTTCCGAGTCACACAGTCTTGTACTTCAAGATGTAAACAATGATGGGTTACTTGATTTAATTACTGGCAAACGCTTTTTCGCCCACCAGGGAGGAGGCCCCGGGGGTTCTGAACCAGCTGTGTTATTCTGGTTTGAATTGTTAAAAGATGGTAAACATAAACCTGTATGGGTACGTCATCTTATTGACGATACCTCTGGAGTGGGGATACAATTCGTTACAGAGGACATGAACAAGGACGGACTGTTGGATATTATTATCGGAAACAAAAACGGAGTGTTCTATTTTGAACAACAGGCTCCTGCCAAATAGAAATCCCCTTAGTAGCTAATCACTCGCGCTTTTATAAAAACAGATTGCCCTTAATCTTTATTTAAGGAAGGGTTTGGTCAACGTCATAGCCTTTGATTTTATCATTATATTATCTTTGTAATACGAGCTTCTTCCAAAGCAGCCATGCCCATATCACATATACCATACATTGAGTCCATTACTGATTTCTTCAGGATGTATGGCCTAGGCGCACCCTTGCATCCTGATGTCATGTGTATGAAGTTGGAAGATCAGCCAGATGGAAAACTAACACACATGCCTTTGAGTCGCGTGAACTTCTACCGCGTCTTACTTTTTACAAATGCAAACTTATATTTCTATAAAGGAGAAGAAAAAGTAAAAGCGGTTGAAAACTGTCTTTGTTTTAGCTACCCAGGAAAATTAGAATCATGGACTAGATCCGGTCGACTTCATGGGTATGTGGTTTACTTCACACCAGCGTTTGCTGGTTTGGATTCTACCCACAAGTCATTTGATCTAGAATATCCATACTTCAATTTTGATTCAGATCACATGATATCGCTTCGCAAAGATGAAGCATCCGAGTTATCAAAATGCGCTGAGGAGATGATCCGAGAAATTTATTCTGATGCAGAAGATAAACTGGAAATCATTCACAAACTACTTCATGTCTATCTCCATAAAGTAAAGCGGATCTATACAGCAAAAGCAAATACTCTTCCAAATAATGTAAAA
>JAENVX010000253.1 GCA_016650355.1 Bacteroidia bacterium
CAATACCCTCAGTAAAAAGTAAGTATTTAGAAATTAGTTCCGTTGCAATCAATAGATCAATACCAGAAGATTTAGGGTCACCCGAAAATAACTCCTGATTTAAAAATACCTGGTCATTGCTAATGGATTCAATCACTTTTTTTCCTGGAAAATAAGTCGATAAAAAGTCGTTCAAACTTTTCTCAAGGTTGGCAACATTAAAATTGCCTGCGGGTATTTTGATATCTTTAAGGTATTGAGGCACATCAGCGACAGCATGGTCTGCAGTGAGAAAAACTGTGAACTGACCTTTGCCCACTTCTTTATCAAGTAAATTGAATAAATCCTCGAGGTTTTTATCAAGACGCAAATACACGTCCTCTACTTCAATAGAATTAGGACCCATCACATGACCAATCATATCAGGGCTTGAATAGGAAATGGCCAGAAAATCTGTCCATTCATCCTTGCCCATCTCCTCACCAAGGAGAGCAGCTTTTGCTAGCGCTGTAAGCAAATCGTCTCCAAACGGTGTGAAGCCAAGCAACTCAAACTCTCCGTTTTGTTTCCGCAGTTCCTTTAGGTTGTATGGAAACACAGGTCGATCTTTCCCGACTAGCCGTCCTTCATATGGGGAATCATCGGGACCGCTCTCCTTATATTGCTCAATCGGTAACAGTGTGCGCCACTCCTGGTTCAAATACTTGTCTGACAAATTGAGTGCATTAAACTGATCCACCCAAATTGGCAAAGCTGCTTTGTAATATGTACTGCTAATAAATTTTCCTGTTTTACCATCATACCAGTATGCGCCATCTGGCGTATGGCCTGCGGGTAATACAGCGCCTCTATCTTTTATAGAAATTCCTACAACCTTAGACCTTCTTTGCGTAGACAATTCAAGCTCATCGGTAATGGTTGTAGATAACATTCTCCAGGGAGAAACATCGCCATTGCCCAACTCATTGCCAACTGGTTTTTGCCTCTCATCCTCCACGCAGTTGACCATTTTTTTCAATTCTTTGTCATACCAATCATTACCAATAATTCCATGCACTGCAGGAGTCGTGCCCGTATAAACTGAAGCATGCCCTGGCCCGGTATACGTTGGTGCGTAATTATAGTGCGCGTTCTTCAACATAAAGCCATCACGCATCATACGCTTGAATCCGCCCTCACCAAACTTGCTTTCAAATCTGTAAAGATATTCTTGCCGCATCTGATCAACTACAATCCCAACAACGAGTTTGGGTTGCTCCTGCTTTGCCGATTGTGCCTGGGTATTAAAACAAACTAATACAGAGAAAATAAATAGTACAAACTTCATTCGATTTATCATTTTTGGAAATTTAAAGAATAAACTGAAGACCTTTAAGAATTATTTATGAACGGAAATTGGTGGTGAGCATTTATTCAAAATAATGAATTTCGCCTTGCTGTGCGTTTGCGCTATCGATCCGCACAATAAATCTCATCGTATTCATCACTCTCAAAGACCTGCCTTCGCAAAAGTTTACCATGCTGGTCATAATAGATCACCACATAAATTTCTGCTTCCTCCACATTTTTTTCTGTAAAATAGAGTGGTGTCTCATCGGACCCGATATTAATGACATCGCTAAAGGTTGGCGGTATGATAATCCCTTTTCGATTACTGATTACTCCATATCCATGTTCCTGGTGAACAATCATTATCTTCTCTTTCACAGAATTAAGAACAACTTGATAGTCTCGCACTTTGTCAAAAACAATTTTATGTGTGTGCCAATTGTAAATTTTCCACTGAAAGTTACTCTTCACAAGTGCGGAGGAGTCATTCCATTCCAGAATTTCATCAAATTCAAAGTTGCTGATAGGCTTTGAGTCAGCATCAATAAAACCATAATAACCATCCTTAAACGAAACAAAAATATTGTCACGAAACGGCTTAACATTCCGCTCAAATAAAGGCTTGATTAGTTTTCTTTTCGATAGATCGTACAATCCAAACTTCTTGTCTTTAAAAAGCGAAGCATAGCCGTTTTGCGTGAGCACGATTGCAGCATACTCGGCAGCTAAAACTAATTTTCCGTCAATTCCAACTAATCCTTTTTTACCCTCGTTGGTGATCATAAAAACCTGACTTCCAAAGTATTCGATCTCATCAAAAGCCAATTGAAATAATTGATTACCAGTAGATGCTTCGTATACACTCTTCTTGTTCTTTTCAGCAGTGTAGAAGAAAATCTCCATATCAGATGATTTGACAAACTGAAAACCAGATTGAGCGGGAACTTTTTTTTGCAATCCTGAACTCAGAAAAACATTGAGCGTATCTTCTTTAAGTCCGAAAACAAGATGATTCAAAAACCAAATGCTGTCCATTGCAGTTGCAACATTCATTTTTGCAGGAATACTAAAAAGTTGCAATCCATCTTCGCTTTTTAAGGACAACCAATTTTCATAAAATCTGATTTCATCATAGCTTTGGTTTGATAGGTTGTCTGCAATCCCAATTACTGTGAACCTATTATTCTTTTCAGCGACATATCCATAAGGTGTTTTGGCCAAAACCTGGCGATCGAGAGGTACAACAAATTTCAGCTTACTGTTAATAATGCCTTCCAGTGATCCGTTTCTAACTAAATAAGAGTCTTCATCAAGCTGTCTGATTTCATCGAATACTATGGATGAAGTAAATGAATTCTTATCAGCAAGGGCGTCCATTTGTTCCGGAGTTTTTAATGAATGCTTACCCGATTTAACCAATACTATTATCTGCTTTAGTGAATAAATGTCCTCAAAATCAGATGGCAATATGTGCAATCCGCTAAAGGTCATTAATCCCCATTTGGTATTTACTTTGTATGCGATAAATTGATTTGAGACAATCCTAACGTCTTCCAGACAGAGCGAATTTAATTTGAATCCGGACTTATGCACGATGTGAATACAGGTAGAATCCTGAACTTTTAAGAAACCTAACCCCAAATCCACTACTTCTTCTGTTATTCCCTTAAATATAATTTCCCCATCCCTGCTGATGATGCCTGCAGATGTAATCAAAATATCACTGCGTATTTCTCCGCACTTATAGTCCTCATAGATAATATCAAATTTCGGAGCTATTGTCTCTTCTCCAAGTTCATTCATGAAACCGAATTTTTCATTCTTCATCACAGCCACCCAATATCCCTTCTCCAGCGATCTAATTCGCTTCAAAGAATCATCCAACAGCATAATTTCTAAATAATGTTCTTCTACATCCCGAAGATGATAAAGTATGTCCGCTGATTGTTTGCGAAAAGCTGATTTTGGATAGCGCTGAATAAATTCAATAAATGAGTCAGGTTTTCCACTAGCCGTTGAAATCTCAAAAATATTTTTCTCTGCCTCTTTCCGGTGCGTTGTGAACGGATATTCCTCTAAAAACTTCTTAAAGCTATTTAGCCTTCCATCTTTTGTCTTCTCTTCAAACAACAATTTCTCATATCGTCTTTTAGCCTCTTCTGCCCGATGGGAAGCGGGATACTGATTTAGAAAATCACCAAACGCCCGAAATGTATTTATCTTTAACGCGCCAACAAAGGCAACCTCATCACGCAGCTCAACCGCTGCATCTCGTTGGGAGGCAAATGCGAAGTGATCTAAAAAATACTGATAATCAATTGTAGTGTTGTTGGCTTTCGCACGCTCAAAAGCAGAACTATCAATTTTCTCTCTAAGCGCAACTAAAATAGAACTGTCCAGCGGAAAACGTTTCATCCTTTCCTTTTGGCGTATGGATGAATGTCGGAAATCAGAAAGTGATGCTAATGAATAATGATAGGCCGAGTCTATACTATTTTTTGGGGCAGTTGTATTAAAAAATAAAAGAGAGTAAACGTATCTTACTTCTGGATTCAATTTATCCTTTCTGAGCGCCTTGGTAAGAATTTGCTCAGCTTTTAACCACTTCCCTTTTGCCATCCTGTTGAGTGCAGACTGCGCTGGACTACTCTGTGCATGAAGGCAATGGGTGCCTATCAGCATCGCCACCAAGACCATACTTAACCTAACCAACATTTTAAAAGGATTCATGACGAAATGCCTGACTTTGGAGAACGCTAAAACAGCAATTGTATTTCTTCTATTTAAAATCTTCTCGGGCCGGGCTGAAAACATCCATCGCCAGGCATTGAGTTACGGCTTTAACAGAATGTAGTTCGTTAGAAGGAATATATACTACCATGCCAGGTGTGATCAATTGAGTTTCACCACTCACGGTAAATTCAAGCTCTCCTTCCAGCACCACACTCCACTGCTCATGAATGTGTTTATGCTCGGCCACCAGCGCTCCTTTTTCAAGCGTGATGCGTGCCATTGTAATTTTTTCAGAGTGGCCAAACGATGCGTGGACATTGGGCCAAATTTCTTTTGTTTTTTGCTGAGCTAAATTAATGAAGGCCATAACACTACGGTTTTGAATTACAAATAGATTTTTGAAATGCCAAAATTAACTCTTCGAATTAACAAGTTGACATTTAGTGAAAAAGACTTTCCGTTGCACGTTGTACCCAAACAGGGTTGAAGCTTCTATTTCTCCATTTTGACCAATTTACCCTGATCAATGAGATAGTATTCATCAACGATTTCAGGAATTTCCTGAGCAAAGTGCGACACAAAAATAAGGGCGACATCGCTGTTTTCTAACAACATTGTCAGCAAATAATTGCATTTCTTCACCGTGACCCAATCCAATCCCTGATAGGGTTCATCCAGTAATAAAAGTTCGGGCGATTGAACCAGTGCTCTGATAAAAATAATAATTTGCTGTTGACCAGATGAGAGCACATTGAACGTTCTTGAACCAACATGCTCCATGTCAAAGTAGGTCAGCAACAAATCAATAAACCCCAGGTCTTTATCTACAACTTTTTTGTTGGGTGAGTAAGTATCGAA
>JAENVX010000254.1 GCA_016650355.1 Bacteroidia bacterium
CCTTAGGTTATAAATCTTAGCTATGCTTAAACTGGGTGTTCTTATAATAGGCTCATTTGCGGTATACCTAAATGGTTTTAGTCAGGGTGCAATTCCTGAAGTGGTAAGATCTCAGGAAACATTGAGAGGATTATATAATGGGATTGGGGGCAGTGAAATATTGTATGGTATTGCACTACCACCAGCCGACCTTGTCGGAGATTCTTATTTGAACGCGAACTGGAAACGCTCATCGGTAATGTTATATCAGGATGAAAAGCTTCTGGAAGGTTATCTTACCCGGTATGATATTGGTGAAAACATGATTCAATTTAAGACGAAGAATGGCGCAAAAATTATCGATGGAGACAAGATAAAAAGCTTGGTTTGGATAGATACATTAAGTCAGGCAAGAAGCTATCTTATAAACGCCAAGGAATATAAGAATGAAGAAGATGTTCAGATGTCGGGTTTTTTTGAAGTTTTATCGGATGGCAGCCTACCGTTTTTTAAGAAAACAGAAATATCCATTAAAAAGGCCAATTATGTGATGCAGTTTGATGTTGGTAATAAGGATGATGTAATTAAAAAAACGGTGCATTATTATTATGAGCAAGCCGGTAGGGTATTTATTGTGCCATCGAATAAAAAAAAAATAATGCAGTTATTTAAAGGCAAGGAAGAGGAGATTAAGGATTTCGTAAAGACAAATTCATTGGATATTTCCCAAGAGCATCACCTGAATTCAGTCTTTGAAAAGTATAACCTTCTTGCGAAGGAGTAAAAAAAGGATGTAAATTTTACATCCTCTCTTATACTATATTCTGTTGACGTTAATCAAAGTTCTCTTATCCAAATATTCCGGAAACTCACCGGATTGCCATGATCTTGTAATTTTAAAGATGCCTTTCCATGTGATTGATAAACAGGTAAGCCCTTATATTCTGTTGGTCCAAAGATGGCCGTACCATTTTGAATGAGTACTCCGTTATGCAGCACCGTAATTTTTGCTGGTGCGCTTACTCTTCCATTCTCGCTAAACACCGGGGCATTGTACACCACATCGTATACTTGCCACTCACCAGGCTTGCGGGTGGCATTTACCAACGGAATAGACTGTTTATAAATTGAACCCGCTTGTCCATTGGAATAAGTAACACTTTCATAGCTATCTAACACCTGGAGTTCATAGCGCTCTTGAAGAAAAATGCCACTATTGCCACGACCCTGACCTTCTCCAACAATTACATCAGGTGCTCGCCACTCAATGTGCAGTTGGATATCACCAAATTGTTTTTTGGTTTTAATGTCGCCTAATCCTTTTGTTACTGTCAGAGCACCATCCTTTACATCCCATTTGGCGGCAGAGCCGTCCAATGCAGAGAAATTTGATAAATCTTTGCCATCAAAAATAATTATGGCATCGGAAGGTGCTTCACCAGGATTTTTTCCTGGGGTTACTTTAACAGGTTTCAGATCCCATATTTCAGAAACGGTTGGATCAAGAGATTCCCGAGGTTTACTTTGGGAGAAAGCAGGGACTATTGCCAACAAAATGAGAAAGAAAAATAGGTTACGCATAGCTTAATATATTTAGTGACGGTTAAAAGTAAACAAATTGTACTCAGAAGTAAATAGATAAATACATGTGCGGTAGTACAAGATTCAAGCCAAAGAAGATATTTCTATAGTACCCAGATTGAAGTTGGATTTATTCGGGTTGATACTTATCCAATATTTGCTGACTAACCATCTTATAGATTTCCACTAACTGGGGATCTTCTTTAATAAACTCCAAGTGCCTGTCCAATATTTCAAGATCACCTCGGCTTGCCGGTCCAGTCTGCCCAAGTTCAGGCCCCACAGCCAAACTTTTATTAATAGTTTCCAAAATCACAGGTTTCAGTAAGTCAAAATCCAGACTATTTTGTTCAAGTATTTTTTTTGAAAGTGCTAGCATGTGGTTAGTAAAATTGGAAGCAAACACCGCGGCTACATGCAAAGCCTTTCGTTCTTCAGAGCTAATCTTCCGCACTTTATCGCTGATTGCTTTTGCAATTAACTGAAGCATCGCATCAGTTTCACTGTTGTTGCTTTCGAAAAAAATCGGAGTCAATTTAAAATCAACCTTCTTAGTTTTGGTGAAAGTTTGCAAGGGATACAGGACTCCTGTATTGCTGGTAGCTGCAAATTGCAAAATGCTTAATGGTTGACTTCCTGACGTGTGAATAAGAAAAGCATCTTCAGGCAAAATAATTTCCTGGGCTATTAATTCAATAGCATCATCGCTTACGGCAACAATAAAAATACGTGAATCACTTGTAGAGAAATCAAGTGTTGCTTTTACTTCAGCCTGGTACAACCGACTAGTGAGCTTAGCTGCATTGTTGGGGTTTCGACTGTGTACTTCCTTCACCACAAAACCTACATTGTCCAGTGCAGGCGCAAGGTGCCAGGCTAAATTACCTGAGCCTATGAATGAGACAAACATTGACGACATTCCTAAAGTTACAACTTAATAGAATTGACAAAAACTGAAATTTTAGCAATACTCAACGATAGTACACAACCTGGCAATCAGGATGAACTAATTTGAATTTTTCTATAGTGCGATTGGAAATTTTTGTGTTATAGCAGGTTAACGTTTTGAGTGGAAGATTATCTAATGGATCAAGTTTTCTTACACTAGTATTTGAGCAGTCAAGAATTTCCAGATATGCTAGCTTTTCAAGATAGTCCAATCGCTTTACTTGAGTTCCGGCACAGTTGAGCTTTTTGAGCTGGAGCAAATTCCGAATCACTTTAAGGTCTTCTAATGGCGTATTGGAAATATCAAGGTCTTCCAGGTCTGTAAGCAAACCAAGCGATCCAATTTCCTGAAGTGGGCCATTGGTGGCATGCAATGATGTTAAAGATTTGATATTTTCAAGAGGAGGAATCGAGGTAATAGCAGTGCCTGAAAAATGTAACTCATTTAGTTGAACAAACTCACTCAACGCATTTAAGTCATTAACGGGGGCATCATTAATATGTAACCTTTCCTGTTCAACAAGCTGGTGAATATTCTCTCTGGTAAAACTAGTTTGGATTTTCATCTGAGCCTTGAAAACATCTTTCCAGTTTTCTGACAAATTATTCCACCATCGATCCAGGTGAATTGTCTTATAGATTATTAGACATTTAGGATTCTTCTTCAAAAATTCATGAACAATGATATCATGAGCCGTAGTATTATCCGCATAAAATAATTCAAGAGCTGGAAAAGTGTACCGATCGATGTCTTCAATTTTGCTTTTATCTGCCCGCAGTATTTTGAGTTTATTGAATTGCTGAAGAATTGAAATGTCCTTTACGTTTGTCTCGCTAATGTCGAGGTATTGGATTTCTGTATGTGCTTGAAGGGGAGATAAATCAGTAATAGTCGTTTGATTGGCAATGATTATTTGTAACTTTTGAAGTTTACGAAGTGGCTCAAGGTTATTTATTTGCATACCACCAATGATATTAATTGAATCCAGATGCGGAATTTTAGCTAACTCTTCCTTTGAGGGAGTAATTCTAATGTTTGAAGCCCTACTAAACACTCCTTGCCATTCAGGAGAGAGAGCATCCCACCATTTTTTTAATTCTTCCGAATCAAAAATGACTTGAACGCTTGGATTGACAGAGATAAAATTATTTGCTGCTTCCCTGTTGATTGCCGTATAATCAACATAAACCTTTTCGAGACGCTTTAATTTCTGCAAAGGAACAAGATCTTTTACCGCTGAGTAGTTAGCGCGAAGCACGATCAGACTTTCAAGATTTGTAAGAATATCGAGGTTGCTAACCAGCGTGCTATCAATATCAAGTTCTTCCAAATTTTTAAGATTCTTTAATTCGCTTAAATCACGAATGGGAGTGCCTGAAAGATCTAACTCCCTTAGTTTCACTAGTCCTTGAATGGGGATGAGGGAATAGATTTTAGTGTTAGTAAGATCAACAGTTTCCAATTTGGTAAGGAACGAGAGAGCTGAAAAATCAGTTACCGCAATCCCATTCATATCGAGGGCTTGAAGCTCTGGCATTTTTTCAAGAACTGAAATATTGGTTACCAACGTATGGCTAATATTTAAATTCAGCAACTTGTTTGAATATTTTAATGGAGATAGGTCAGCTATAGTGGTATGTGATAAATCGAGCGTAGTTAATTCAGTAAGATTGCGAATGGGGGTGAGGTCGCCAATTTGGGTGCCTGAAACAATAAGGGAGGTAAGATTCAGAAGCCTTCCAAGGGGTTCAATGTTTTGGATGTAAGTATTTTCGCTCAAATCAAGTTCTGTTACAGTGGTGATTGCCTTTAGATCATTGATTTGTAGGCTATCAATAAGATCACCATCAGGTATTTCCTTTTTAAGAATTAATTTCCACTCTAGTGAAAGATCTTTCCACCAGCTAGCTAATGCTTCTGCCTCATTAAACTCATTCGTGTAAATGCTTACTATTTTAAGATCCTGAGTATCGGTATTGTAGTTTACTTCTATAAACCGGGGAATTGTATTTGTAATAATTTTGCCATCGGACGTAGTTCCGGTGAGCACGCGCCTGGTTGAAGCCCTATAGAACAATTCACCATTTGGCAAGGTGCTGCTCTTTATCTCCTCAACAATAAACTCAAACGTTACATCCTTAAAGAAGAAATCAACGTCTTTCAGATAGGGCACAATGTCTTTGTTAGTAACCACTAACCTTGCTTCAACCAAGTCATCTTCAATTTGAACTTTGTTATCTCTGAAGATTTTGGAATAACTTTCTGTAATCAGCACTTCCTTGTCTCGAACGGATGTATTGCTACTTCCTAGTGTATTTAATAAATACTGAAGAAAGGTAATGATATCCTGGACGCGCTTTTCATCTTCGGCTATGTCTATAGGTTTAGCCTTCGGGGCTTCTTCTTTTTTAACGGACTTAGTTACTGCTTTTTTTTTGGTCTGAGCCGAGATAGGAACCGACAATGTGATAAGTAAGATAAGGCAGATGATCCAATGGATGCATTGTTGAGTTCTATACTTCATATCAATCGCTACGCTGCCTTTTTTATTTGCAAACTAAATTATTGATAGAGATATGCTAACAAGAGTTTCTTGTCAGCATCGCTACTAAGTTTTACAAGATTAGAAATCAGCCAGCCCGTGTTGTAGCCGGGTCTGATGAATTGGGAAAGTTCGAAGTACCATCCATCTAGCTGAAAAAAATGAAACTTTACAGCTTCCACCGATTTGAATTTGAGGTTTCCCTTTTTAACCTCATATAAGAAAACCGAAAGATGATCGGGCGTAAAACGTTTTGCGGTAAACTGACTAATGCTATCGCTTCGTTCAAACGCTTTTCGCAAATTCATGAAATCAAGTTCATGACTGAGTGGATGGAGAAAACGACCTACTTTAGTTGTGTCACGTTTAAAGTAGGGATCAAATGTATCTGCATGAACTTTGCTAATCACCCACTTGTACCCAAGATGATCTTTTTCAAGCTCCATATATAAGGTTATGCGTTGACTTACCCCATTCATTGTAAAAATGGCGTTCACTTCAGAAAACCAATTTCCTCCATGGAAATTTAGAATTGATGACTCGCCTTTTTCAAGAACATCTTTTACGAATTCGGTTTTCAGCGCTGGACTTATTCCTTTATTGCCCTCATCAAACAATATTCCGAGGTAATTTTTTCTCAGCCTGGTACTTTGGTATTGCCTGTCAGCAGGGTAATACCGATTTCCCTTTTCATCCTCTTCGCCATTAAATCTTCTGAAGAACTGATTGACTTGTTTTGATTGAGCATATAGTTTACTCTCGTCATCAAGGTCACCTACTATCTGCGCAACAAGCGGAGAGGTCATTACCAGAAGGGCTATTGCAAAAAGATATCGCAGCACAAAAAGCTAATTACTTGCTGGTTTCCGTTACGCGGATATCGCCTAACAACACATCCCAAAATTCAATGATTCTACCTGAGACCTGTGTTTTCTTGCGTTCCACATAAATGGTGATATCTTTTTTGGTAGTGTCTTTATATTTCAAACCATCGTCTGATACACCTTCAAATCGTTGATAGATGGTGACTACTCCTACATATCGACCATCGGGTTGTCTCTCCAGGTCACTGATGTAATGAATGTCGTACCACTGAATGGTTACGCGATCGTAATTAAGTGCTATCAAATGCTCAAAGTATTTACGCACTTTATAATATTTAACCTCTTTGGAATTCAGCGAAGAAACACCCATTTCACTGTCAGGCGCGAAAAGTTCTTCAGCTCTGTCCATCACACGAGTAGCCTCAGAGAAAGCTGTCTTCTTGTTACCAATAATACTGATGTACTTACTTAGGTCCCTGACTTTCTCCAAAGCAAGTGAATCGATTGCTTGCTTTCTTTTAGGACTAATGTCACCTGTCTGAGCCAGGATAACGCTGGTAGTTGCCAGGCTGAAGATTAATAAAAGGCTGAATTTATAAGGGTTGTTAAACATATAAATGGTATTTAAAGATGAATCAAAAAACTAAAACTTCAACCGTAACGAAAGACTAATTCTTCTTTAATTCCAACTCGGTGATTTTGCCTGCTCCGTTGGTCTTAATGTCCGATATGGTGTTAGGGTTCTTTTTCTGGTCTTTCAAATAATTGAGATATTGCTTAATGGTAGTGGGCTTGTCGTAATCCTTCATTCCACCCGACTCACTTATTACAATCAAAACAGGAGTCTCCGGAGAAGCGAATAATGTTAGCGCTTCATTGATGCTGGTATTGGCGGATGAAACGCTAGTGGAACCGGCAATTGCACCAAAGTATTGACCCAATTTTACAGAGGGTGCAGTAGCGTTGGTTTCATTTGCTCTTTGTTCGGCCTCACGTCTTGCCTGCTCTTCAGCCGCTTTCCTTGCTTTCTCCTCGGCTAGCAGTTTACGGTCAACTGCTTCCTGCTCCATTTTGGCTTTCTCAATGGCTGCATTTCTTGCTTGCATTGCTTTCTTTTTGCTTTGGCAACCAAATGCGGTGATTAAAACCAAGGCAAGCATGATAAGTTTTGAAGAATTTCGAATGGGTAACATCATGTTAATTTTTTAAGTTATACGATTTTCGAAGAAAAGATTGTGCCATAATTATAATTAGTAAGGTAGCTGATAGTGTTTTGAATCAAAATAAGCCTGATTCCAAGATAACGGAAAACCGTGAAGTGAGTCTACAAAGTGAGGTATTTATTCTACAATAGCCTTGTAACCAGTTTGATAACTTTACTTTTTAATCATCGGAAATAGTTTGCGAATATCTTCTTCGGAAGGTTGTTTTCCATATTCACAAATTTCAAAGACCTCGGCATGTTTGACCTGGGCAGCTTTTTCTTTGCCATACCATCGCTCTAGTGATTTTCTTACTTCGGGAGTAATAACGATCGCGCGATTGGTGGCCAGCCATTTTTTGCGTTCCGCAGGATCTTTTGGAACCTGATCAGCGTAGCCACCTATCCAGGGCAGCCATTCGTAAACTTGAGATTGATGCGCCTCCAGAGCATCAATTTTTTGATCAAAGACCGAGGTGACATCTATGGCAATGTCTGGGCGGAAAGGATTAGGACGTTGGAAAAAATCCTGAAAGTATAAAAACACCGGATTCTTTTTTAATGGAGGGGTGTCAGGCGCAACATTAGGCACCGTTACCATAAAGGCTGCATCCTGTACGAGCACACCTGTATAACGATGATCAGGGTGATAGTCATTGGGTCGTGGAGCCATTACTATGTCAGCATTCCATTCTCTTATTTTTCGGATGACTTGTAACCTGACGTCTAAAGTGGGTAAGAGTTCCCCATCATGATTATCCAACACATCGTATGTTACGCCAAAGCGTTTTCCCGCTTCATGTGCTTCGGCTATTCTTCGTTTTGCCAAGGCTCCACCACCCTCACTTTGATGCCCGGCATCACCGTTAGTTACCGAGACAAATTTTACCGCGTAACCCAGCGAGGCATAAAGAGCAGCAGTACCTCCTCCATCAATATCGCAATCATCGGGATGTGCCCCAATCATTATAATTCGAGGAGAAGCATTGGGTTGGGCATTGAGTTGTGTGATGAAACACAGGATAATGAAGATGAATATGAGCTGTTTCATGGTATGAATTAAATTAGATTATCCGATAAGTTGAAAGATTGTCTCTGTGAAGTCTATTACAGTATTCCAATATACATGATAATTAGTAAATTGAAACAGTCAAAATCTGATCACTTGATAATCCAAATAGACTCCCAATGTTCCTTTTACGTTTGGCATTTTGTTTTTTGATGCTGATCCCAAAATTTGGTTTCGGTCAGGTTGTGCCCAATTCAGTACTGCATGTAAAATCCACCGTGGATTTTGAACTCACAGGCGATAGTAGTGCTGCCTGGAACAAGACATTTTGGGTAAGGCTGCCTCATCGCGGAGGGGTTAAGAAATATCAGACAAAAATTAAGGTGCTTTATTCTCCTACGGGAATCTATTGCTTATTTTATTGTGAGGATGAGAAAATAACATCCACCCTCAGAGAAGATTTTACCGATCTCTACCTTGAGGATGTGGTGGAAGCCTTTTTTTGGACGGATGAGGCAAAGCCATTGTATTTTGAATATGAACTTTCGCCTCATAATTTCGAATTGCCGATTTTAGTGCCCAACGATAGCGGGAATTTTTTTGGGTGGCTGCCCTGGCATTATGAAGGAGTGCGCAAGACCCGACATGCAACGAAGATGAATGCAAAATCATGGTCAGCTGAATTTTTTATTCCATACGCGCTTCTCAAACCGCTCGCGCAAGTGCCTCCGGTAAAGGGAACAAAGTGGAGGTGTAATTTTTATCGTCTGGATTATGATGAAGGTTCATCAAAATGGTCGTGGCAATTGACGGGCCCTAGTTTTCATGATATCGAGAGATTTGGTACGCTGATTTTTGAGTGAAACAACATTTTGGTTCAAAATTTATTTCTTGAACAAAAGTTTGCCCGAGAAAAACAATAGCGGCAATCCGTACACGGCAATCATAGCATAAGCCATAATTGTATATCCTTTTGCAACAAGGTCAATGATACCTACTTGTGCAAGAATCAAGGAGGCAATGAGTGCTGCCGATGATATGATTGCTTTGCTTGTTTTCTTAAGAGGCGCTGATTTTCGTTCGGTCATTTCCATTTCTACCCGATGAATAAAAGCATGGATCATTCCCGTAGCAGTTTCAACCAACGTCCACCCAACAACAATTCCAAAAACAACAATGAGCGCTGGATGAAAGACCGCTAACATTTTCAACCAAGGGACGGTTGCAGCCAATACATTTTTATCCGGATAGTAGGCGAGGATTGAAAAGTATGTAAGGAACCATGGGATTGTCATCAACAACCCCGAAGCAAACCCTGCCATAATGCTTTCGCTTTTTGATTGAATTCCTCTGTATGTAAAAAAGGAAGCAGGGTATACAGCCCGGTTGTATCCAACATATAATATGCCTGTCCAAATCAATAGCCAAAAACTAGGTGCATCTCCTAAATAACTTGTATCC
>JAENVX010000255.1 GCA_016650355.1 Bacteroidia bacterium
GACTATTGTTTGAAACCAATTCCATCCCCACCGATAAACTTGAGGCAATCCAAAGGGCAAGCCAGCGTAAAGGGATTGACTTCTTAGATTTGTCTTTGTTGACCGATGGATTAATTGCTGAACGTGAACAAGGCATTACCATTGATGTGGCACATATTTATTTCAGCACCGACAGAAGGAAATTTATCATTGCAGATAGTCCTGGGCATGTGGAATACACCCGTAATATGATCACTGGCGCCTCCAAGGCAGATGTTTCTGTTATTCTAGTAGATGTTAGGAAGGGGATTTTAGAACAAACGCATCGCCACTATTTCATAGCAAATCTTTTGCGCATTCCAAACGTTATTGTGTGCATTAATAAAATGGATTTGGTAGGCTATAGTGAAGACCGTTTCAACCTACTGAAGGAAGAATTCTTAAGCTTTGCTGGTCAATTAAAGTTTGCAGAACAAGAAATTCAATTCGTGCCGGTAAGCTCTCTTTACGGAGAAAATATTACTGAACAATCTTCAAAAATGAACTGGTATAAAGGGCAGCCATTGCTTGCTATTCTAGAAAAAATGGAAGTGCATAAGCAATTGCATAAAGCCCCAGCACGGTTCCCCGTTCAATATATAATACGACCAAGAAATGATGAGTTTCATGATTTCAGAGGGTATGCTGGTCGCGTGGTCAGTGGCTCCTTTAAGCCAGGCGATGCCGTAACGGTGCCCCCCTCTTTACAAAAGAGTCTGATCAAAAACATTCACCAATACGATAAACAACTGAATGAGGCCGATGCTCGTCAATCAGTTGTGATAACGCTGCAAGATAATATTGATATTAGTCGGGGTGATTTTTTAGTTAAAAGTTCTGAAGAACCAGAATTAAAGAAGGAGCTTGAAAGTGACATTTGCTGGATGAATGCGCAGCCCCTTGTAAGTGGCAAAACCTATTTGCTTCAACACGGCACCTCTCAAACCAAGGCGAAGATTACATCCATTGACTACATACAGGTTCCGTCTACGCTTGAAAGATTACCAGCTACAGAGTTAAAGATGAACGATATTGCCAGTATTAAAATCAAAACAGCCAAACCGCTGGCAATGGATCGTTATTCAGAAAATCCTAGTGATGGCGCCTTTATTCTTGTGGATGAATATTCGAATAATACAGTGGCTGTGGGATTTGTGAAATAAGTATTAAACGAATTCGTCCTTGGCTTTTCAATCATCATTCTTTTTGGAAACAGATTTACTTCTTATAGTATCCCAAAGCCTCAGGCATCCATCCTTTAAGATCACTGATTCGGGTTTCATCTGCCGGGTGAGTTGACAAAAACTCTGGTGGCTTTTGGCCGCCACTCAATGCACTCATACGCTCCCAAAAAATTGGAGCTTGCTCTGGATCGTATCCAGCCATTGACATAAATATCAATCCAATATGATCAGCTTCCGATTCATGATTCCTAGAAAAACTTAGCATGCCAACCTGAGAGCCCATTCCAACCGCTTGTTGAAAAATCTGACTTGTAAGTCCCGGATCTGCTCCCATGGCAGCACCAAGAGTGCTCAATCCAATTTGCTGAACCAATCCCTGACTCATTCTTTCTCGGCCATGATTGGCAATTGCATGCGCTACTTCATGCCCCATTACCACGGCTATGCCTGCTTCATCCTTACAGATGGGCAAAATTGCAGTATAGAAGGCTACTTTGCCACCGGGCATGCACCAAGCATTTACTGTTTTGTCATCCTGGATAAGATTGAATTCCCATTTGAACCCTGCCAATTGAGCACTAGCGCCTTTACTGTCCATATATCGCTCCACCGCCTTTTGGATCCGGACACCTACGGTCTTAATCATTTGGGTTTGTTCCTTATTAGTGGATAGTGGCCCTTTAGCAATTACCTCTCGATATTGGGCAGCAGCCATTGCATTGATTTCATCACTTGATACTAGGCTCAATTGTTTTCTACCGGTAACTGCAACTGTTGCGCATCCATAAACAGCTAAGAAGAAAATAAAAAGTATTGCGAATTTCCTAATCATATAGTTTGGTTTATTGACTCAAAGGTAAAACTATTTTGTGTAAATGTGTTCAATAAGCTGATCATTCAGAGCCTATTTTACTTTTAATGATATGATATATATGTAACTTATTCTTGATTTTCGTCATTAACTTAAAAAGCAAAAAAAAACAAAAAATGTCTTTTCTGCTTTGTATTGTTTCTACCTTTGTGCAGAATTCTAATTTAAAACAACTATGCGGATTTTTGCTATTGGCCGAAACTATGTAGAACACATTGAAGAATTAAACAATGAACGTCCTGACGAGCCTGTTATTTTCACTAAACCGGACACGGCCGTCATCAGAAATAATGCCCCATTCTATTATCCGGATTTCTCTAAAGATATCCACCATGAGGTAGAACTGGTATTGCGAATTTGTAAAGAAGGAAAAAACATTGAAGAGAAGTTTGCTTCAAAGTACTATGATGCGATCGGCATCGGGATAGATTTTACAGCCCGTGATCTTCAAGCCAAGTTAAAAAGTAAGGGCTTACCATGGGATATTGCAAAGGGCTTTAACGGCTCCGCTCCTATTTCAGAAAAATTTATTCCCGTTGCTGAATTTAAAAACATCAAAGACATAAATTTTAAATTGGAGGTTGACGGTCAATTGAAGCAAAAAGGAAACACGAGTCTTTTACTTTTTCCGTTTGATTATATCATATCCTATTTGTCAAAATTTTTTACACTAAAAACCGGAGACCTTATTTTTACCGGCACGCCCAAAGGTGTGGGGCCTGTGATTATTGGAAATAAATTATCTGCCTACATTGAAAATGAAAAATTGTTGGAATTCGAGGTTAAGTAAGTTCGTTTTTTTCTTCAGCAGCGCTCTGGCCTTAAATGTTCAGGGCCAGTTTAGTCCACCAGACAGGCCATTAAAACTGTTGCCAGCGGAAAAATCCTATCTTTTTCCTATAAAACCAGGTCAGGCTAATTTCCTGGCAGGCACAATGGGTGAACTAAGGAATACACACTTTCATGGAGGCATAGATGTGCGAACGAATAACTTAACTGGCATTCCTGTCCTTGCCACGCAAGATGGATTTGTATCACACGCAACCATCAGTTCTTTTGGGTATGGCAATGTTTTATTCATCACACACCCAGATGGAAACACTTCTGTCTATGGACATTTAGATAAATTCAACGGTGCATTAGCCCAATTTGTAAAACAGGAGCAATATCGGAGGAAAACATTTGAGATCGATTTATTTTTCAAACCAGACCAGTATCTCGTGGACCGTGGTGATACAATAGGGTTTTCAGGGAATACGGGTGGCTCTAACGGAGCCCATCTTCATTTCGAAATCCGTAATGAAAATAATGAAGCGCTTAATTCTTTGACATTTGGCTTTACAGAAATCCAGGACAACCGAGCACCTGTTGCACAAAAGATAGCGTTGAAAACGCTTGATATCAATTCAAGAATTAATGACCGCTTCGGAAGGTTTGAATTTTACGTTGTAAAGTCAGGCGATTCTTATGTGCTTCCAAAAAACATTTTAGCATATGGACGCATTGGTGTTGAGTTACTTGCTATTGACAAAATGGACAATTCCAGTTTTCGTTTTGGCATCAACCATATTGAGATGAAAGCTGATAGCCAGAGAATATTTTCTCAGCATATTGAAAAGCTCCCCTTGGCCGAAACTCGTGGTATTCTCGCTTTGATGGATTATAAGACGCTCAAAACAACTGGCACACGATTTAACAAACTTTATATTGGTGATGGGAACAGCCTTAAGTTTTATGACGGTTCAATAAATAGTGGAGAAGTGTTTGTCGCGCAAAAAGATATTCCGGTTTCAATAAGCCTTGTAGACGCCAATAAAAATCAAAGCACGATTAAATTTAGGCTTAGGCCATCCTTGCCAGTATCCGAAGTGAAAACGCTCGAAGCCATGACGAAGGATTTAAGCTTTGATATTCTTGAAAATACATTAGCCGTATCAACTAAACCTTGCTCAGAGAAAAAATCTATTGCTGTATTTGTTAGCGGGGTCCATACAGAAGTAAGTCCATCCTATTTTAATTCAAGTAGAAACGTTTATTTATTTGATTTACAGAAAGTTATGCCTGATTCAGTTCAATCTTGTAAGGGTTCACTAGCGTTCAATTTTAAAGATATTGTGCCCTCTCAAACAGAATATACATACTATAGCGATCTCGTTGATATCAAATTCCCAGAGAATGCACTTTACGACACATTATTTTTGAATGTTAACCGATCGGCACAGAAGGATTCAGAAATATTTACAATTGGCAATAAGACTACTCCTTTACATAGAGTAGTAGACATAACGTTACGCCCTTTAAATAATTATTCGGCCAATCGAAATACAGGAGTTTATCGTACCGATGCTGGTCGTTATAGTTATATTGGTGGAGAATGGAGTAACGGAAAAGTGAAATTTTCTGCGCGTGAATTAGGTGACTTTGTTATCCTTCAAGACTCCGTTCCTCCTACCCTTACAAAAGTTTATTGCCATAATTCATCTGCCAGGTTCCGTATTCGAGATGGCTTGTCGGGCATCGGCTATTTCGAGGCAACTATAAATGGCAAATGGTTATTGATGGTATACGACTATAAGACGGGCATTGTGCAATCCGACAGACTTGATAAAACCCAGTCTTTGAAGGGCGACTTTGAATTGAAAGTAGTAGACAATGCTGGAAACGAAAAAATCTACAAACAAAAAATTCTTTAACCATGGCACTTACTGTTGGTTCTACAGCGCCAGACTTTGTTGTTAATGACCAGGATGGAAAGGCGATTAAGCTATCTGATCTAAAAGGAAAAAAGGTGGTGCTTTACTTTTATCCGAAAGACATGACTCCTGGTTGCACGGCAGAGTCTTGCAACCTTCGCGATAATTATAAGGCACTTCAGAAAGCGGGCTATGAAGTGTTTGGAATCAGCACGGATGATGAGAAGCGGCACCAAAAATTCATTGAGCAGCAAAACCTTCCTTTCCGCCTATTAGCAGATAC
>JAENVX010000256.1 GCA_016650355.1 Bacteroidia bacterium
GCATCACTATATCAATCCAAATATATTTCATTAAAGGATAGCATTTATAGTGGTGAGCTCATTAAAAATCTGGCCAAAGTCCAGACCAATTATGAAGAGCGAGTAAATATAAAAACGATTGCGGAGAAAAATGAAATTCTCCGATTGAATGAAGAAGTAATAAAACGACAGAGGCAACAGGCTATTTTCATTTTCGCTATTGCCCTTTTGATTTTGGGTCTGGCAACAGCATTGATGTGGGCGGGTAAATTGCAACGGAAAGCTAATCGATTGTTAACTGAATCAAGAGCCAACCTTGCCAGGAAAGTTGATGAGAGGACTGCAGAATTATTGCAAGCCAATAAAGAACTTGACCATTTTATTTATAAAACTTCACATGATATTCGCGGGCCACTCGCAACTTTCAAAGGCCTTTGCATGCTTGCTCTTACTGACATAAAAGATCCGGTAGGTCTGGGCTTAGTGAAGATGCTGGATGTAACAGCTGATAAGTTGAATACCATACTGTCGAGACTTCTCATCGTCAACCAAATAAATACCACGGCTTTAAAGCCTGAATTAATTAATCTTGAAGCGTGTATTGGGGAGATAATGGTTGTAGAAAGAAAGAAAATATTACCATCGCGACTAACTTTTCAATATGAAATTGATAAGGACGTAGTCCTAACATCAGACAACAACCTGGTGCGCATTGTGCTGGAAAACCTTATTGATAACAGTCTCAAGTTTTATGATCAATCTGTACGTGTTGATCCTTTTGTTCAGGTTAAGATTTGGAAAGAAAATGATTCTATATTGTTTGCAGTCACGGATAATGGTATTGGCATAGATGAAGATAGCAGAAAAAATATTTTTCAAATGTTTGTTCGTGCTTCAGAGCGGTCCCAACCGGGAGGAATAGGATTGTATCTTTGCAGGCTGGCGGCTGAAAAATTGGGCGGTAGCATTGAGTTGGTCGCCATGCCCGAAAAACTTACTCGCTTTTTAGTCAGCATCCCCAACAGCCTGGCTCCGATTACGATAGCTAGTTTGGAAAAGGAAAAAGACACTGCAAAGGGTGTCTAAAATTGACCACAAGAATATCTTATTTCCGACACCAATCGCCATCTTTGCATTTTGGTTATTGAGTTGCATTATATTTTATGATTAAACATCCTGATTTTAAACGATATACCGTCACCTCTGCCTTGCCTTATGCCAACGGACCAAAGCACATTGGTCACTTGGCAGGAGCTTATATCCCCGCGGATGTTTATGTACGTTATCTTAGGCTTTCGGGTAAGGACGTGGTCTATGTTTGTGGAAGCGATGAGCATGGAACGGCTATTCCTAATCAGGCCTTAAAGGAGGGTACAACGTCTACTGCAATTATTGATAAGTATCACGCACTCATAAGAGACTGTCTTTATCAATTTGGAATATCCTTCGATGTTTATCATCGCACCAGCGACCCGATTCATCATCAAACCTCTCAGGAATTCTTTTTAAACCTCTATAATAAAGGATTACTGACGGAGGAGACTTCTGAGCAATATTTTGATGAAGAAGCGAAGGCTTTTTTGGCAGACCGCTATATAGTAGGCACTTGCCCAAGGTGTGGTCATACAAATGCGTATGGGGACCAATGTGAAAAGTGTGGTTCCACATTAAGTCCGCGTGAACTTATAAACCCAAGATCAACCTTATCTGGCCAACCACCCGTCTTGAGGGCCACAAAACATTGGTACCTGCCGCTCCAAGATCATGAAGAGTGGCTAAGGAAATGGATTTTAGATTCACACAAAAATGATTGGAAGACGAACGTATATGGTCAGTGTAAATCTTGGATTGATGCCGGTTTGCAACCACGTGCGATGACTAGAGATTTAGATTGGGGTATCAAAGTGCCTTTGTCTGATGCAGCTGGTAAAGTGCTGTATGTTTGGTTCGATGCACCCATTGGGTATATCTCAGCAACCCGGGCTTTGTTTCAAGAGTTAAGCGAGGGTAAAAGAGAATTTGCTTCTCCACAGCGCGATTTCGGAAATGTAGACAGGGACGGATGGAAAAAATATTGGGAAGATGAGCAGACAAAACTTGTCCATTTTGTGGGCAAGGATAACATCGTTTTCCATTGTATCATTTTCCCGGTAATGCTCCATTCATCCGATCAGTTCATCATACCAGACAATGTTCCAGCCAATGAGTTCATGAACCTGGAAGGGGATAAGATGTCCACCAGCCGTGGATGGTCAATTGAAATGCACGAATACCTCACTGATTTCCCTGATAGACCAGATGTGTTACGTTATTCAATGCTCACAAATCTTCCTGAAGCCAAAGACAGCGAATTTACCTGGAAGGATTTTCAAGCTAAGAACAACAATGAGTTGGTTGCTATTTTCGGAAATTTTGTGAACCGCGCCCTGGTGCTCACTCAAAAGTATTTTGAAAACAAAATTCCAATTAGAGGTGAGTGTAATGAGATTGATTTGAAGGCCATAACTTCCTTAAACGCTTTTCCAGGATTAATCTCAACATCAATTGAGAATTATCGCTTCAGAGAGGCGACAGCCCACATGATGGATTTAGCCAGGCTTGGCAATAAATATTTAGCGGAGACAGAACCCTGGAAGGTGGCCAAAACTGATATGCCGCGGGTGGGAACTATATTGAATATCGCTTTACAAATTGCAGCCAATCTTTCAATTGTTTCTGAGCCTTTCCTTCCGTTCACATCCAAAAAGCTAAAGGATATGTTGAACCTTGGAAACGTTAATTGGTCCCACGCTGGTTCAGAAAACTTGCTACCTAAAGGCCACGCGTTGGGGCAGGCAAGTTTGCTATTTGAAAAAATTGAGGACACGGTAATAGAAGCGCAGATTAAAAAACTTATGGATACAAAGAATGAAGTAGCACTTGCCAGCCAACCTGTGATGCCACTTAAGCCCGAGATTACATTTGATGACTTCTCCAAAATGGATATACGGGTCGGAAAAATAGTGGAGGCGGAGAAGGTTGATAAATCAAAAAAACTTTTGAAACTAAAAGTAGATACTGGTATTGATGTGCGAACAGTTATGAGTGGCATTGCAGAGCACTTCTCACCCGAAGCAGTTATTGGCAAACAGGTAACCATCTTAGTGAATCTTGCCCCGCGTAAGATCATGGGTGTTGAATCGCAGGGAATGATTTTGATGGCGGAAGATAAAGATGGTGTGCTTAGATTATTGCAACCTTCTGAAGCCGTAGCTGCTGGATCTAAAATAAGTTAGTTTAGAATAACTCATTTTTCACGGTGCTTTTGCTAAGTGTTGAAGAAATTCATGGTGCGCACCACGCCAATGGTGCAAAATGAGAAAATCATCTCGGCAGATTTATCCATTAAAACCGGCAATTCTTTGATTTCTTTTTTATCAAAGTTGCTTAGAACAAAGTCAATCTGATGGCCTTTCCCAAAATCATTTCCGATGCCAAATCGCAATCGTGAATAATCCTGATCACCTAATAGTAGCTCAATATTTTTAAGTCCATTGTGACCAGCTGCACTTCCTTTTTGTCGCAATCTTAAACTTCCAAATGGAAGAGCAAGGTCATCCACAACGACCAACAAATTTTCTTTCGGGATTTTTAATTCCTGAAGCCAATAAGAGATTGCCTTACCACTGAGGTTCATATAAGTATTTGGTTTAATCAGGTGAATTTGTCGACCCTTATATTTTAATTCAGATTTATCAGCGTAACGCTCTGTTTTGAAGCCAATCTTATGAACATCTGCCAGGCGATCAAGGACAAGGAATCCGATGTTATGTCGGGTAAGCTCATATTCCGTTCCAATGTTTCCAAGGCCTGCGATGAGGTATTTCATAAAGCATAAATAAACAAAAAATCCCGCCCCGAATAAGATCGGTAACGGGAGTTTTTGATGAAAAATTAAGGACTCTATTTCTTCTTTTCGTCCTTTTTAGGAGCTTCAGTTTTCTTAGCATCTGCGCCAGCAGCAGCAGGAGCA
>JAENVX010000257.1 GCA_016650355.1 Bacteroidia bacterium
CGGGCGAACGGGGTTATAGGTTATTTAAATTGCCAGGAGTTGGTAAGATTTACGCAAATTAAATTTTATTGAATGAGCAAAGAAAAATTTGAGGCACTCTAAAATTTATGGAAGTCATGAAAACTCAAATAACTTTCAAGCCTATCTTCTCCTGGTATCTTTTTATTTGAATTTACAATCTCATTTTTGTTTAATAATTATTCTTTTGGAAGGAACAGTCGCTAGTGTGCTTTTTAGTTCTGAACCTTCGCAACCACTGACCTGCTCAACACTGCGTTGTCGGAACAACGGCCATCATTCAATGTGTTGATGGGCTTACGAAAAGCTATTTCCAGTTATCTCATTACCTTGCCGGTTGCATTTATTAAACCAGCTAAGGATGTACCTCCGATAACCGTTCTTACAGAACTTGAAAGAAAAGGCATTCCGATTGTACGTGGAACGCACGTTTGACAATGAGTATTCAAAACTGTGAGCCAGGAGGAGCTTACTTTTATCTCTTATTGTAGATGATGGCTGGATTTGGCAAGACCTTCAGTCAGGAAGTTATGATCATGAAATGAGAACAATTTAATGGGAAATTGAGTTTATCACCAACATTTCTTCCAGAATAAAACCGTGATGATAACAAGATGATATCGCTCAATAAATTCTTAGCTATTAGAAAAGGAGGATTAACAATAGTACGATGAGAATGACAGCACCTACAGAAATATAAACTCCTCCATCCTTGGTATTAAGCGTTTCATTGATAGCGTTGACTTCGTGTCTTAGTTCTCTTTTTTGTTTGCGGGTCATGCTAGAAGCGTCCATCGCTTTAATCTCGTTCAGACGACTGGTCAATTTCTGCGCTTCTGCTTCGCTAATTACTTCTGTAGTGTTAGCCTTCCGTGGTGTTTTTGAAAACGCTTCGGAAGTTGAGGCAAGTGTCAGGGACATCAAGGCTACAAGCAAGGTTGGTTTGAATAAATTTTTCATAGTTGGGTTTTTATTGTTATTGTTATTAACCACCCTGAAATTTACGTGCCATTCTAAAAAAAAGTAAAAAGCCTTATTCCTTCTAAAATCAAATGATTTATTAACCACGTGAATATTTAGTGTGGAGGTAATTCCACAGACCTGGTAAACAGATCAGCAACCTAAAACTGGGTACATGAAATTACCTATTCGCAAATCAATACCCCTCAGTTACCTATTAACAGTTACCTATTAACGGAAAAGGACCAGGTAACCAAACAGGTAATTTAGCCTTTGGTTTTCGATGTTGCTGGTTGGTTGGCTTAAACGAAAAACTTTCCAGAAATCGATATTGAGTTTGGTATAAACTGCAGGTGTTATCCGTAGTATATTTTTCATCGCGTAGAAGGTATGGTTGATCTCAGCACCCATAAAATACATCGCTGCTTTCACTGAAGCCAATACACACATCTGAGAAATACAGCCAGCCAAACGGCTAATTAGCACTAACCCTGAAGTACGGAGATGACTTCAAAAAGTCACTCAATTTAATTACAAATCTTTCATCTCATTTTCAGATGACAAAAGTCATTTCCTACGGCAATGATGGTCATTATCAATTTCTTTTTGGCACACTATATTCATACCATCAAATAATATAAGACATATGTTGGGCACACTTTCCAAAACACAAATCGATCACGTCCTTGATAGTCAAGTTGTTGGTAGAATTGGTTGCTACGCTGATGGTAGAGTATTCGTTGTTCCCATTACCTATGCTTTTGATGGAGAGTATATTTATGCGCATTCCAAAGAAGGCATGAAAATCAACATGATGCGCAAGAACCACAAAGTATGTTTTGAAGTGGACGTGATGGACAACATGGCCAACTGGCGCAGTGTGATTTTGTGGGGTGAGTATCAGGAACTAAAAGGTGCAGCAGTGCAGGAAAGAGGCATGAAAATTCTAAGTGACAGACTAATGCCCTTGGTTGCCAGCGAAACACTAATCTCAGATAGGCATCACTCCATGAGGCCGCAAATAATGGAAAAGGAGCCAAAGGCAATTGTCTACCGAATTAAAATAGTGGAAAAAACAGGCAGGTATGAGAAGCAGTAATGAAAGGTAGACAAAGTTGGGCACAAGCAATAGAGAGAAGTGGTCGGTGACGATACGATTACGTATCCAGAATTTGAAGCCCTCTGTTCGCAAGGGAACCTAAAAAGTGAAAGATAACAGACAAAACTATTTCAACCATGAAAAAAATTCTTTGTCCAACTGATTTCTCTGAGGCAGCCGATCAGGCGGTTGCTTATTCGGCTAAACTTTGTAAAAAGATAGGCGCAGAACTTACTTTGTTTAATGTTCAGTCCATCTTTTCATTGCCGCCAGCAGAGGTGATCAAAGGAAAATTCTTAGCGACTGAACCAATTAGTGAGCGACTGGAGGAACAATGTTATAAGGTTATGGACATTTTTAAAATCGCATGCCTTTCAGAAGTGAAACCATCAAACAAGAGATTGAGCGATAGTATTGCAGACCGCGCTAAAGATTTTGACTTGATTGTAATGGGTACTAACGGAGCCGATGACTATCATCAATTCTTTTTCGGCACGAATTCTTATCAAGTCATAAGGGCATCCTCTGTTCCTGTCCTGTTGATTCCTCAAGGATGTGGATTTCAAGATATCTCAACAATTGTGTTTGCCTACGACTACGAACACGAAAATAAATTACCAATTGAGCAATTGACTCAGTGGGCTAAATTGATTGGTGCAAAGGTGGAGGTAACTGTGTTGCAAGTGAAAGAGCACTATACCAGGGATGCGGAATTACGTTCAAAGGCAATTCAAGAAAGTAGTCAGATTCATGCGACTACGATCGATGTAAATTTTGATACCATCTATTCTGACGAAGTCATCAGCAGTATCAATAGTTATGTGTTGCGTAATGAGGCAGACGCGTTGGCACTTTGCTCCGTGAACCCTAGTATTATCCAAACCCTATTTCACAAGAGCGTGATAAAAGAACTGAGTGCGATTGTCAATTACCCTCTTTTTGTTTTTCATGCGTAAAATGGTGATACTTGGAGATACGAGCTTCCATTCTCGAAGACTACAGGTTACGGCTTGCAACCGTTTACTGAGCAAAAGAATGCAAATTCATACTTTCTAAAATAGCCCTTGGAAAAAGAACTCCCTAAATCATCAGGTGATAAAGTCCAATTGGTTCATGGGGGCATTGCATATTTCAGTTTGCTTAAAAAGCTGATAAGAGGCGCACAAGATTCCATATATATTCAGACTTACATTTTTGAAGAAGACCAAACTGGAATTGAAGTTGCTAATGAATTGAGAGTTGCCTCGCAGCGTCAAGTAAGGGTTTTTTTGTTAGTGGATGGATTTGCATCCAGTCATCTTTCAAAATATTTCATTAATAATTTGGAAGAGGCAGGCGTCAATTTCCGAATGTTTGGCCCCCTATTAAAAAGCAAATATTTCTATTTGGGTAGAAGGCTTCATCATAAAGTTGTGGTGGTTGATGCAAAATATTCATTGGTAGGGGGTATCAACATCAGCAATCGCTACAATGATATGCCCGATCAGCCAGCATGGCTCGACTGGGCAGTGTATGCAGAGGGTGATGTGGCAGCCCAACTTACAGATATCTGTCGACAACGCATGCAGCGTACTTCATTGAAAAACTTCGTTCGGCCAAGAAAAATTCTTCATCCAATAAAAAATAATGTTGTTTCGATAAAGATTAATGATTGGGTACGCGGCAAAAGAGAAATTACAAAGAGTTATCTTTCTATGTTCCGCAAGGCCAAAGAAAGCATAATTATTATGTCAGCTTATTTCTTGCCGAATGCTCAATTTAGAAAAGAGTTGATGCGTGCGGCACAGCGTGGAGTGAAAGTTCAAGTGATTTTAGCAGGACCTTCCGATGTTTCCCTTTCTAAATATGCAGAACGATATATGTACCGATGGCTCTTGAAAAATGGCATTGAAATTTATGAATATCAAAAAAGCGTACTTCACGGAAAAATGGCTGTGTATGATAACAACTGGGCAACTGTAGGTTCATATAATGTGAACAACATCAGTGCGTATGCTAGCATCGAGCTCAACCTGGCTGTTAACGATCGTGCCTTTGGTAACCAAGTGGAGTCTGCTTTCAATACTATAATGGTCAATGATTGTTTGCGAATCTCAGCTGAGCAGATGAATCACTCTAGCCTGGTAAGGCGTATTATGCAGCATGGAGCTTACTATATTTTTAGAATCCTGTTTTTTCTATTTACATTTTACTTTAAGCAAAGAGATTGAGTTCAAATAGAATTTAATTTCCCTTTATCCTAGTGAGTAGTCTATTGTAATCTTGGACTTTTTCCTGGACTTTCTTTTTAAAAGTATCGGTAGCAAGAGAGAAGTCTATATTTTGAAACGTGGGGTCAAACAAATAGCGAATTATCTGATTGCTCATCGCTTTCGCTTTCATCGTAGTTATGTTCGTGTTTGCTTTCCTTGTGTGTGTGACCCGCCTTGAATTCGGAAAAAGAATCAAAGTGATGATGCGGTACAACACTGTGCGCCAGAAAGCGAATACGTTATCAGTACTTATAAATGAACTGATCTTCACTTTTCTAAGCCTATATAAAGAATTTACTCTTCGAAAAATGCAAAGTCAAATTTAACAAACAAATTACCTTGAGCCAATTCTAACCTTGTGCATGGAGGCCTATTGTTTTGTACCTATAAATCGCTGCTCATACGTTCCATTCAATCTTTTCATATTAAAGGTGTAATCAAATGAATTGGCATTCATATCGAAATATCCATAATGCTTATCATCCACGTTATGTTCATTGCTCATGTGTTGTGACCAGGAGGTCCAGTTGCCGTTA
>JAENVX010000258.1 GCA_016650355.1 Bacteroidia bacterium
AAACAAATTGTTCTTTTTTGTGAATATGGAGACTGGTAAGGAGGTTAGACCTGGCCAACTAAATGTGGCAGCGACCACTAGTGCACCTTTTGGAAGTTCACCAAACATTTCAAGACCATTGGATACAGAACTTGATGCCATTAGCACTTTCTTGAGAACTAATTACAATTATGAAACTGGCCCTTATCAAGGATATGATTTGGAGAGCAGCAATCAACGCTTTGTAACGCGTATCGACTGGAACATTAATCAAAACCATAGGTTCAGTGCCCGCTATAGCCAGGTTGAAAGCAAAAACCCAAGTTTTGTTAGTACATCCAGAAGCCCTATGACTAATTACGCTACTGGTGCAGGACGTACAAACAACAATGCCTTGTGGTTCAAAAACTCTAACTACTATCAGGAAGCTAATTTTTATTCCTTCGCAGCTGAATTAAACTCATTATTTGGAGGTCGCTTTGCCAACACGTTGCGTTTTTCCTCTACAAACCAGAATGACCCTAGAAGTTCAGACAGCGCTCCTTTCCCATTTGTTGATATTCTTTCAGGAGGAACACCTTTCACTTCTTTTGGATACGAACCATTTACCTTCGGCAACTTACGCGAAGTAAAGTCATTATCTCTTGTTGATTATGTAACCTGGACATCGGGCATGCATAATTTTACAGCAGGTATTCAGGCAGATATGCAAACGACCAGAAATGGCTTTCAGCGTTTTGCTACCAGCTATTACACCTTTAATTCATGGACTGATTTTACAAGCGGAGCTAATCCTCGTGACTTTGCATACACCTATTCATTATTGCCCGGATATGAGCAAGCGTTCCCTAGTTTCAAGTTTGCTCAATACTCCGCCTATGCGCAAGATGAAATGTCTATTAATGAAAGATTTAAGCTGACTGCTGGTATCCGTTTGGATATGCCAACTTATATCGATGTAAAAGAAATTCAAACTCATCCTTTAGTCGCAGCTCTTACTTTCGAAGAGGGCAAAACGGTAGATACAGGTGTACTTCCAAAAAATCGCTTGATGTTTTCACCTCGTGTAGGATTTAATTGGGATGTGAAGGGAGATCGCTCACTTCAATTACGTGGTGGTACAGGAATCTTTACAGGTCGCGTTCCTACCGTTTGGATCGTGGCTCAGTCTGGTGATGCTGGTCTGTTACAAGTTACGCAAACATTCCAGGGCGCTGCCAATCTTCCTAGTGCCAGCATGCCTTTTAATCCAGATCCTGCTACTTATCTTCCTGCCACCCAGCCTGCACCCGGTACAGTTATACCAGGTTCGGTTAGCACAACAGATCCTGATTTTAAGTTTCCTCAAACATGGAAAACAAGCTTAGCGGTTGACACCAAGTTGCCATTCGGTATAGTTGGTTCGTTAGAAGGAATTATTAACAGAGACTTGAATGTAGCGTTCGGTAAAAATGTTAACCTTGCTGATCCAACGGCATTAAATGCATCTGGTTATCCTGACAACCGTGGAATATATCCACTTGCCAATCGTGATAAATTCATTAACCCATTGACTAATCAAGGACAAGCTGTTGCCAATGGATCTGCAACAGGTACGGCCGCTTTCAATCCAATTGTTCTTTCTAATGGTTCAAAAGGACATTATTTCTCTCTTTCTGCAAAAGCCGAAAAACAATTTAGAAGTGGGTTCTCAGCAATGGCAGCTTATGTTTACAGCAATGCAAAAAATCTTTATGATGGAACTGGCGATCAGTTGATCAACACATGGTCAGGTACTCCGATTGTAGGATCGGCAAACAACCCAGGCTTAAGTTATGCAAATTATGTTGTGCCAAGCAGAGTGATCGCTTCGCTTACTTATCGCAAGGAATATTTGAGAAACTTGGCATCATCAGTTTCTCTATTCTATGAAGGTTCAATACAAGGAAGATTTTCTTACACTTATTCATCTGACTTCAATCGTGATGGTCAAACAAACGATTTGATTTATATCCCTAAAGATGCTTCCGAAATAACGTTCACTAATTTCAATTACGGAACTACTGCGGTACCTAATGTTGTAACGGCACAACAACAAAGCGATCTTTTCTTCCAATACATAGCACAAGATGATTATTTGAAAGAAAATATGGGCAAGTATGCAGAGCGCAACGGAGCAAAAGTGCCTTGGAGAAATCAAATAGATTTTAGATTTGCTCAGGATGTTTTTGTGAATGCAGGTAAATATCGCAACACGCTTCAGTTTACAGTTGACATCTTTAACCTTGGTAACTTCCTTAACAAAAATTGGGGAATCTATAATCAGGTAAATGCAAGTTCAATTTTGGTACCAACCAACTTGAACGCAGTTACACCAGGTGGCACAACTGCTCCTGCATTCAGATTGCAAACCGATAGAGGTAATCCTGCAACTGAAACATTCCGTCAGAATAACAGTATTTCGTCAACCTACTATATGCAGTTTGGTTTGCGCTATATTTTCAACTAATACCTTGTTTTTTATTATTTAAAAAGGGGCCTTCAGGCCTCTTTTCATTTACATTTACAAAGAGTTTGACTACTTTCAACATATGGCCAAACATATTGTTGCCTGTAGTCTTCTGGTTTGCCTTCTTGTTGCACCCTGTTGCAATCGTCCTGAAAAAGAATCTTTTGCTACCGAATCACGCGTAAATCTGGATCTCGATGAAATAGTTATACGTGGCTACATCAATGCACTAGTTGATAATAATTCCACCAGTTACTTCATCTATCGTGGAAGGCCAATGGGATATGAGTATGAGTTACTGGAGCGTTTTGCTAGTTATTTGAAGGTTGAGTTAAAGATCAAATTAATTGCCAGCATCGAGGAAGCCATAGACCTTCTTAACAAAGGACAAGGTGATGTAATTGCCTTTCCCTTGACAATTACAAAAGAACGTACAAACTACGTTGCTTTTTCGAATACACATTATAATACCTACCAAGTATTAATTCAAAAAAAGCCCGACAACTGGAACGCCAATCCTCACCTGGCTGAAAAAAAGCTTATTCGTAATCCGGCTGATCTAATCGGAAAGGAAATTTATGTTAAGAAAGGTTCAGCCTTTAAAGACAGACTTGAAAATCTATCAGATGAGATAGGCGGAGAAATAATCATCCGCGAAGACTCTGCCGACAGCGAAACAGAAGCACTGATAGAAAAGGTTGCAACAGGTGAAATTCCTTTAACCGTTAATGATCAAACTATCGCGATGGTCAATGCTTCCTATTATCCGGAGATTGATGTCAAAACTGTTTTGAGTTTGCCGCAACAAATTGCCTGGGCCGTGAGAAATAATTCTCCCAAAATGTTAGAATCTCTTAACAAATGGCTGAGTGGCGTAAAAAAGACCGGCACCTTCAACGTGATCTTCAAAAAATATTTCAATAGCCCACGTACTTCATTAAAACGAGCGAATAGTGACTTCTCTTCTCTTGGTGGAAATAAGCTTTCTCCATACGATGAGTATATCAAGGAAGCAGCAAATTTACTTGCGTGGGATTGGCGATTGGTTGCATCCGTAATGTATCAGGAATCTAATTTCGATCCGGGGGCGCAATCATGGGCGGGCGCAAGTGGGCTGATGCAACTTATGCCTGAAACAGCAGAACAATTTGGAGTCAATAACATTTTTGATCCTGGTCAGAATATTAAGGCTGGCGCCCAGTTTCTAAAATACCTAGACAATCAATGGGCAAAATCCATCAATGATCCGGGTGAAAGATTAAAATTTGTATTGGCCTCTTACAATGTTGGGCTTTCTCACGTGCTTGATGCTCGCAATCTCACAAAGAAATATGGAAGGAATCCAACCTTGTGGGATAATAATGTAGAGTATTATCTTCTTCAAAAATCAAATCCAAAATATTATCGTGATGATGTTGCAGTGGCTGGGTTTTGCAGGTGTACTGGGCCGGTTAAGTATGTGAAGGAAGTGTTACAGCGATATGAAGAGTACAAGATTCACATTCCTTAGGAATTAATACATTGTACGTTGGTCGTGGAATGAGAAAATCCAATCAACGAGATAATTTTGCCACAATGTTTTCAAAGTCTAAGTTCTGCCAGCAGGATTCGATCGCTGGAATTACCATCACTTCATCCATTATCTTTTTTTGCTTTTGTCCAATGGACATGGCATCTGAATAGCGGATTTGATCATAAAAGGTAACCATCGAATATAGAGGAATCCATTGCTTGGGAAATAATTCATGAAGCTCTGCTTCGATTTTTTTTCTAAGCAAAAAATCAGCGTCAGCAACTAAATCGCGCATCTCAATAAAATTATCTAATGCCAACTGCGCAATGGCCTCAGCATCTGGTTTGCGTAAATCCTGAAATTGCGGAAGCACGATATTCCAATCATCGTTGTTTTTATCCAGAAGTTGATTCATGATTCTGCAATCTTCGAAGCCGGCATTCATGCCTTGTCCGAAAAATGGAACGATGGCATGAGCGGCATCTCCAATCAATAACGTTTTGTTTCTCAGCCACGGAAAACATTTGACTGTAATCAAGGATGAGGCTGGGTTTTTCTGAAAGTCAGAAAGCAGTTCGGGCATTAGCGCTACCGCATCAGGAAATTCCTTCTGGAAAAAATCAATTATATTACTATCTGTTTTAAGATTATCGAAAGATAGTGGGCCGCTAAATGGAAAGAATAAAGTACAGGTAAAACTGCCATCAATATTCGGAAGCGCAATCATCATAAAACTTTCTCGCGGCCATATGTGTAATGCGTTTTTCTCCAGTTGAAAGGCACCTTTGCTCGCAGGAATATGAAGCTCTTTATAACCCTGATCAATATAATCATGAGAGTAATCAAATCTGTCCGTAAGCTGAAACACACCTCGCACCGCTGAGAAGGCGCCATCGGCACCAATAATAATATCGAATTTTTTATTGATTGTCGACTGTTGACTGACATTTACATTGATTACCGTTTCCCCGAGGTTTACATTCCCCACATGATGATCAAAGAAAAACTCAACGCCTAATTTTTCGGCCTCATCTATCAAGGCTTCGTTAAGAGCACCCCGCGAAACGGAATTAATAAATTGCCCTTGCTTTCCATAAGGTTGAAAAGACAACCTCCCCTGAATGTCGTGCATCATTCGGCCGTTCATGGGGATAGTGATTTTCTTGATGGCATCTGCCATTCCAATTTCTTCCAAAGCTCGTATTCCTCGATTGCTTAGGGCCAGATTGATTGATCGTCCTACATCTATGGTATGCTTTCTCATATCCGGCCTTCTTTCGAAAACAGAAATCCTATAACCTCGATTAGCTAAGTAGATGGAAAGTAATGAGCCAACTAATCCTGCTCCAACGATGGCAACGGTTTGATTTTTTGTTGACATCAAGATAATGCCCTTTTAAAAATCTCACTAAATCGGAATACTTCCACAAACCTATTGTATAGCGGCACGGGAGTAATTCTTATCACATCGGGTTCTCTCCAATCCGCTAATACCCTCGCCTTCATTAGTTTATCAAATATTTTTCGTCCATGTTGTTTCATTAAAATTGACAACTGACAACCTCTATCTTTTGGATTGGACGGTGTAATGATTGAAAAGTGTTTCCCATCCGGATCAACCATCTTCAATAAAAATTCCAAGTAGCCAGTAAGTAGAATACTTTTCTTTCTTAGATTTTTTATCCCAGCTTGTTGAAAAATATCAAGGGATGCTAACTGTGCCGCCCCCGATAAAACAGGAAAGTTTGAGAGCTGCCATCCGTCTGCACCAGACATTGGTTTAAATCCTTTTCTCATTTGAAAACGTTCTTGTACATCGTGACCCCACCACCCGGCTAATCGGGGTAGATCAAAATTTGTTGCGTGCTTCTGATGAACGAAAATTCCACCTATTCCACCTGGGCCAGAGTTCAAATATTTGTAACTGCACCAAACTGCAAAGTCCACGTTGTGCTTATGAAGAGATAGTGGCACATTACCAACAGCATGGGCCAGGTCAAAACCAACGTAAGCGCCAGCCTTGTGGCCAGCATCTGTGATTTTTTTAATGTCAAAAAATTGGCCGGTATAATATTGAACGGCTCCAAAAATAACGAGGGCCAATTCTTCCGAATGCGCTTCAATGCTCTTTATGATATCTTCCGTTCGCAAGGTCAGTTCACCTGGTCTCGGTTGCAATTCCACCAGAGCAACTTTAGGATCTAGCTTATGAAATTTCAACTGGGTCTCAAATGCATATTGATCAGAAGAAAATGCGCCAGCTTCTGTAATGATCTTAAAGCGTTTCGCAGTAGGACGATAGAAGGAAGTCATCATCAAATGCAAGTTGACGGTAAGCTGGTTCATGGCTACTACTTCAATAGGCTTAGCCCCAACTATTTGTGCCAATGCTTTCTTGCTAAATTTATGGTAATGAAGCCATGGTCTCTTTGCATCAAAGTGTCCTTCAACTCCAAGTTGTGCCCAATCTTCCAATTCATCGGTGATAAATTTTAAGGTTGACTTTGGCTGAAGACCGAGTGAGTTTCCTGTGAAATACAAAGTTTCTTTTCCTAATATTTTAGGGAGATGAAACTTCGACCGAAAAGATTTTAGGGGATCAACCTGATCCAGTTTACGGGCAAAAGAAATTGTATTTTGGAATCTCATACAAGGCCGCTACCAATGCACTCCTTAAACAAATCGTGGGTCCGCTACCATTACAGTGCCGCAGTTCTTGCACGTGCGAAATTCCTGTGACCCATAGAAGTCGCGAAAGCGTGGGATAAAATCTTTTTCTATGTTGTTTAGATGGAATTTATACTCATGCAACTTATGGTTGCAACTTTCGCAGAACCAAATAAGTCCATCATCTTCTTTGGCCTCACGCTTGCATTCAATCACGAGACCAATTGTATTAGCAGGACGTATAGGTGAGTGCGGAACTCTGGCAGGTAATAAAAACATATCACCCTCGTTTAACGCAATGGCTACTGCATTCCCGTCTTCCTGAATGTTGACCGTAATACTACCTTCCAATTGATAGTACAATTCTTCGGTTTCGTTATAATGATAATCTTTGCGAGCATTCGGACCAGCCACAATCATTACAATATAATCGCCTGCATCGGCATATAAATTTTTATTGCCAACGGGGGGCTTCAATAACGCTCGGTTATCGGTAATCCATTGTTTCAGATTAAAAGGTCTGCGAATAGCCATAACTCAACAGGGTAAGGTCAATGTATTAAGATGCTAAAGTTAGTAAAGAACATGTTCTTTTTATATTTGTCTAAAATTGAATTATGAATCTGGATTTAACTGGTAAACGGGCAATTGTCTGTGGCAGCACACAAGGGATTGGAAAAGCTTCTGCGATCGAGCTCGCATTATTGGGCGCTAGCATTACGCTTGTGGCTCGCGACAAGGAAAAACTTAAAACAGTTTTAAAAGAAATACCCTCACCAAATCCAAAGCAAGCACACACTTATTTGGTTATAGATTTCAATTTTCCTGATAATCTCAAAGTTGCTATTGAAAAGTACGCGGGGAAAGAAACTGTTCACATACTGATTAACAATACTGGGGGGCCACCTGCTGGTTCTGTTTTGGATGCAACAACGGATGAATTTATCCATGCCTTTTCCAATCATCTTCTTTGTAACCAGATTTTAGTGCAAGCGCTAGTGCCGAAAATGAAAAAAGCAGGCTATGGAAGAATTATTAATATTATTTCTACTTCCGTTAAGGTCCCCATTAGAGGGCTGGGTGTTTCCAACAGCATTCGCGGTGCCGTAGCAAATTGGTCGAAGACACTTTCGAATGAGGTGGGTCCATTTGGGATAACTGTAAATAATGTTTTGCCTGGTACTGCCATGACGGGACGGCTGGAGTCCATCCTGAAAACTAAAGCAGAAAAATCTAATAAGACATTTGAAGAAGCAAAGAAGGAAATGATTTCTGAAATTCCTGTCGGCAGAATTGCAGATGCTTCTGAAGTAGCCGCAGCCGTTGCCTTTTTGGCAACCCCGGCAGCAGGGTATATCAATGGTATCAACGTACCAGTAGATGGCGGAAGGACTGGAAGTTTATGAAACTATCAATTCGTTTCTTAAGTGGCTCCCGAATTGATCGGGTTAATTCTGCTCTAATATTATGTTAAAAATCTTAAACTATATTGATGGAGAATTAGTTAGTCCTGCATCCACTCTATATTTAGATAACAGCAATCCAGCTGAAGGGAAAGTTTATAGTCGCATTCCCGATTCCAACGAACAAGATGTAGCAAGAGCAACGGAGGCAGCAAAGACATCATTTACAGGATGGTCATCAATGCCACTTGATAAACGAACTGCTATCCTTCTAAAGATTGCGGATCTCATTGATCGTGATTTTGAAAAACTTTCTCTCGCTGAATCAATTGATACCGGCAAACCCGTTGCGCTCGCCAAGTCAATGGATATTTCGCGTGCGTCTGCCAACATTAAGTTTTATGCAACAGCTGCTATGCACTTCGCATCGGAGTCGCACTTGATGGAAGGTGAGTCTATTAATTATACAACACGATCTGCGATAGGTGTGGCGGGGTGTATTTCCCCCTGGAACCTTCCTCTCTATTTGTTTACCTGGAAGATTGCACCTGCATTAGCTGCAGGGTGCACAGTGGTAGCAAAGCCGTCTGAGCTTACACCGATGACCGCATTTTTATTTTCTCAACTTTGTATTGAAGCCGGTTTACCGAAAGGCGTACTTAATATTGTGCATGGCCTGGGCGACAAAGTTGGTCAAGCTATAATTGAGCATCCGGATATTCCGGTTATCTCTTTTACGGGTGGAACTATAACCGGTAGAAAAATTGCTGCCACTGCAGCCCCAATGTTCAAAAAACTTTCACTGGAACTTGGTGGAAAAAATCCTAACATCATATTTGCAGATTGTGATTTTGAGCAGACCATGGAGACTTCTATTCGCTCATCGTTTTCAAATCAGGGCGAAATATGTTTATGTGGATCACGAATCCTGGTGGAAAGAAGTTTATATGATCGATTTGTTCAAGAGTTTGTTAGACGTACTCAAGCTCTGATAGTTGGTGATCCTCTTGATGAAAAAACAAAGATTGGCGCTTTGATATCAGAGGCACATATGAACAAAGTGCTTTCTTATATTGAGCTTGCTAAACAGGAGGGCGGAAAAATTCTCTGCGGAGGAAAGCAGATAAAGATTTCGGGGCGATGCGAAAATGGATATTTCGTTGAACCGGCAGTTATTACAGGACTGAATCAAAATTGTCGAACTAATCAGGAAGAAATATTTGGACCCGTGGTAACAATCATGCCTTTTGATAAAGAGGAAGAAGCAATAACTTTTGCAAACGACACCGCTTATGGCCTCAGCGCTACCATCTGGACAGAGAATTTAAAACGAGCCCATCGTGTGGCCCATCAACTTAAAAGCGGAATCATTTGGATCAATTGCTGGCTGCTTCGCGATTTGCGCACCCCTTTTGGAGGAATGAAACAATCTGGTGTAGGAAGAGAGGGAGGCTGGGAAGCGCTGAGATTTTTTACAGAGGCAAAGAATGTGTGTATTAGACTTTAGTAACAGGTTTGCTAATATTTAGTTTTTTGAATTTTACTTAATGAGCTTCTTCGACATCGATAAAATTATTTTTACAATACTCGGCTACCCCATGAGCTATCTCGAATTCTTTGGGACAATTGCAGGAGCGCTTGCTGTTTGGCTTTCAGCTCGAGCCAACATCTGGAGTTGGCCAATCGGAATTATCAATGTGGTTTTGCTCTTCTTTCTTTTCTTTCAAGTTCAGCTTTATCCAGACATGTTTTTGCAAGCATTCTTCTTTGTGACAAACCTTATGGGCTGGTGGCGCTGGGCGCATCCTCGAAAGGGGGAAGAAAATTACAAAGACGAATTAAGGGTAAGCTACACACCCCCTAAACAACTGATTCTACTTAGTGGAATTGGCCTACTTGGTACACTACTGATGGGAGCACTTGCCAGCAGACTTCATGAGATGGTGCCCTCCGTCTTCAGTAAGCCGAGCGCCTATCCATATTTGGATTCTTTTGTAACCGTCATGAGTATCATCACAACATTCTTAATGATCCAGAAAAAAGTAGAATGCTGGATATTGTGGATTGTCATTGATGTAGTTGCAACCGGAATGTATTTTGCAAAGGGAATAAAATTTTTGAGCTTGGAGTATCTGGTGTTTTGTTTCATTGCTGCCTTTGGCCTATGGAACTGGATGCGAGAATACAGCTTGGGTAAAGCATCCGTATCTTCTTCATGAGAATAACCATCAAATCCTTCTGGCCGGCAATCATTTGGTTCATCTTGTCCTCCATTGCCTTTTGTTTGCCAGGACAAACGCTACCGCAAAATGATTGGTTTGCAATTATTCAATTGGACAAATGGATACACATCGGCCTTTTCACAGTGATGGTATTTCTATGGTGCCTGCCATTATTTCATAGGCCCGGTATTCATCTATCCTTCACAAAACTTTTCATTGGGATTTCTATTGCCTTTTTCGGCTATGGAATAGTTATGGAACTTATCCAACACTTCTTTATTCCTAATAGAGCATTTGATTTCGGTGACATCGCAGCGGATGCAATTGGATGCTTGCTAGGATTTTTCTTTGTAAGATGGCAATGGAAGCAATAAAAAAAGTTTGTTTCTACGGCCCAGAAAGCACCGGTAAGTCTACAATGGCCAAGCGCATGGCTGAACATTACAAAACAGAATGGGTACCAGAAGTATCCCGCGAGATTGTAAGCACCAATAATTTTACAGTTGAGGATATTATTAAAATCGGGCACGCACAAACTGAACGGATTCTTGAACAGACAAAAAAAGCAAATAAAATTCTTCTCTGTGATAGTGATTTGATCACCACGCAAATCTATAGCCAACACTATTTGAAAGTAACACCGCCTGTTCTATTTGAGCTTGAAAAGCAAATTCAATTTGATTGCTATTTTCTGTTCGACATAGATGTGCCGTGGGTTGCGGATGGCCTGCGTGACCTTGTTGATAAGAGAAAAGAAATGTTTGAGGTTTTTAAAATGGAATTAGATAAGAGAAATATTGCTTATACTCTTGTTAAGGGGAGTTGGGAAAAACGGGAAGAAATCGTAAAGGAGGAGGTCGATAAATTGATAGCCTGATTTATTGTTAAGCCCTTATTCCATCTGGGACGTTAACGCAGCGGCCATCTTTCCCGCCCCGAGATGGAAAAGATGGCCAATCAGTTTTTGTGCTTTCCCCACCCATGCTCAACAGGTTACATGTCCATTTTTTGGACAGGCCTTACCTGCACTTTGCCGTTAAAGATAAAATCAGGATAATCTTTTGTCAGGGCAACAGCATCGTCCAGATCTTTAGCGTTGACGATAAAATAACCACCGACTAATTCCTTACTCTCTGCGAAAGGACCATCAGTTACAATTTGTTTTGGGCCACTCACAAATCTACCACGAGGCTCAAGGGCTTCACCACCTTCATAGCGACCCTCCTTTCTAAGTTTTTCAATCCACGCAAACCATTTTTGCATGTGTTTTTGCATGGCATCCGGTGATTTCATTTCAGGAGCAATATCACTGCCTCCGTGAAAAATAAGCATGAACTTTTCCATTGTAATTTGTTTTTGTTGAACAATATGCCCCTAAGACGAATGGGTTATTAAAAATAGGACAGGTCGTTAACTATTTTTCTTAAATCTCCTTATCCCAGGCTTCACTCATGAAGGAGAAGGGAGTGATTTACCTCCACTTCTTACCCGGAATTTCTGAACGAAAAGCTTCCACGCACTTGCGGTCTTGGAGAGTTACATAACAGGTGGTGCCATCTTTTCCACCAAAGGTAATGTTGCTTGTGCTCTTTCCCTTTAGTTCAACTTCACGAACGACTTCTCCATCTGGGGTGATAATGGCGATTGTCCCTTTGCCATAGCGGGTCACATATAAATTCCCTTCCAGATCGCACTTCATGCCATCAAAACCAAAGTCAGCAAACTCAATCAGGAGACGCTTATTGCTAATGTCCCCATTCACATCTACATTAAATGCCCAGATTTTGCGTTGTACACTTTCATTCACGTAGAGAATCTTATCATCGGGACTAAGCTCAATACCATTAGTGGTGCCCATATTTTCAGCCAGCAAAACTGCCACGCCATTCGTATCAATGCGCCAAAGTTTACCAGTACCTTCTTTCCAGTTAGGATCAGAAGCAAAGAGCTGACCTTTTTTATTAATGCATAAATCGTTGGGCTGATTAAAGCGATCGCTGTGACAATACGTGGAAACAGCTTTTGTCTTTTTATCAACTTTTAAAATATTGTGCCCGGTAAATCGGCAAGAAGCATATTCTCCTGTGCATCAAACATGATGGCGTTGGCAGTGCTTCCTTCGGGCAACGTAACAAATAATTTTACTTTACCCTTCTTATTTACAACTCCAATCGTTCCGTCTTTTTGAAAATTGACGACAAACAAATTTCCTTTTTTATCTACATTAGGCCCCTCAATATTATTTGTGAATAGATTTTCTGCTGTGAAATCTGTTGCTTGATAATACTGTCCATACATATTGGCAGAGGCACTTAAAATCCCCATTAAAATAATCACCCGCGACAATCGTTTCATGATAGTAAAAGGTTAATTGTGCTACGCAATACTTTTCCCCATCCTATACCCTTTGATCGAAAAATGTAAAATAAACAGATAGCATGGTACCATAATCAAATACGCTTGCTGTGTACCAATACTTTCTGAAAGTTTACCGTAAGCCAATGGCATTATTGCACCCCCTGCGATCGCCATCACAAGCAAAGCCGAACCAATCTTTGTAAATTTCCCTAAGCCATCAATAGCCAATGGAAATATCGCTGGCCACATCAAAGAATTAGCAATACCCAACATAGCAATGAAAGCAACAGATGTATACCCTGTTGTAAATACTGCGGCAACCGTGAATAGTACACCCAGAATAGCACAGGTGCGAAGCGCGGAGGCTTGAGATATATACTTTGGAATAGCGATAATGCCCGCGATATATCCTAATAGCATGAAGGCAAGTGTAACCTGTGTGAAAAAGCGAGCCGTTGAAAGTTCTATTCCCAAGGATTTACCATAACTGATGATGGTATCTCCAGCCATTACTTCCACGCCAACATAAAAGAAGATTGCTATGACCCCAAGCACAAGGTGGGGAAACTGCAACACACTTGTCTTTCGTACAGAAGATGACTTTACACTATCATCTTCCTCTTCTTCTTTAATATCTGGGAGTCCTGAAAAAAGGATAGCGATGGCAAGAGCAATTAAAACGCCTGCTATGATCATATATGGTACAATCACCCGGCTAGCCAATTCATCCAGGGTGCTTTCCTTTGCTGCTGCATCCATTGTCAGAAAACTTTTCTCCAATACATCGGCATCGTTCAATGCGATATAACCAAATATGAGGCCCGCCAGAATGCCAGCACCTTTATTACAAATACCCATAATGCTGATGCGGGTGGCAGCGCTTTCTATGGGGCCTATTATGGACACGTAGGGGTTTGAAGCAGTCTGCAGCAAGGCAAGACCTGTACCCATTATAAATAATCCAATCAGAAACATATTAAAATCTCTGTCATTTGCTGCAGGTAAAAATAGAACGGCCCCAACTGCCATAATTAACAGACCTAGCGCCATCCCCTTTTTGTAACCCGTTTTTCGTAATACAAAAAAAGACGGAACCGCCATTACGGTGTAGGCAATAAAAAAAGCAGTGGCGACAAGGTAAGATTGAAAGTCACTCTCTAATTGACAGGCAATTTTGAGATAAGGGATGAGTGTACCATTTACCCACGTTACAAATCCAAAAACAAAAAATAGCGCCCCAATAATAATCATGGGAATAACATAGTTCTTTTGGTTACTCATGGTTTAAAAATATTTATTGGGTAT